>JBGPMX010000020.1:0-16016 GCA_041487215.1 Planctomycetia bacterium
GTCCGGCACGCCGCCGAAGAGAATCCGCAGGCCGCTGACGTCGCCGCCGATGCCGCCGGCAAACGGGAAATGCAGCCCCAGTGTGCCGGGGAACTCGGCAACGGTGTCGCCCGGCTGGGCCGCGTCGAAGTGGAACGTGGCCGCCGGCACACCCGGAGAAGCGGGCAACGCGGTGAAGCTCACCAGGTCCTTGGCCGGCTCGCCCCCCTCGCTCGCGCCGGGGAACGTCACCTTCACGGCATCGACGCTGACCTCGTGCAACGTGACGTTGAACGACGGATGGAAGTCCTGCTTGGGGGACGAGACGGTAAGACCCAGATTGAACCCGACGCCAAACAGGTCGAGGAACCCGTAGCTGAGGCGGAGTTTCAGGTTCGCATCGAGGTCGACGCCGAGCACCGTTTCGAGCCGGCTGGGGTCGCACGCGCTCGGGGTGACGCCGGGTGTCAGGCACACGTCGTTGATGCCACCGGCGAACGCGAGTTCCACGCCGTGCAGCCCGCTCGGATTCTCGCCACCGCCTACGCCGGGGTCTGTGCCGAAGTCCACGGGCAACCCCGTGCCGGGCAGCGGCTTCGCCGTGCTCTTCGCCTCGTCGAACTGCACGAAGCCGGCGACCTGCTTCGTCGTGCCGGAGATATTGGCAATCGATAGGACCGAGTTGCCGTTCGAGTCGGTCGACTCGATGAGCCGGCCGATCGTGAGCTGCCCATCGACCACCACCTCGCCGCCCCCGACCTTCCAATCCTGAAGGCCCAGCGTGAACGGCCCGATGTTCTTGAATGCCAGGAGTGGGTTCGGACCCAACAGCGACGGCAGGTGCAGCTCGGCATCGATGCGACCATTTCGCGCATCGGTCGGACTGAGCAGCTCGGCGTCGCTGACCGTGCGGGTGTGGATGTCTCCGCAGACGTCGTCCCCGCCAATGCACAGCACCGGCTTGAAGGGCAGCGCCTCGATGAAGTCCGACTGTCTGTCGATGCCGCCGCGGGCGAAGAGGTCGAAATCCGATAGGTCGGTCGTCGCGTGGTGGAACCGAATCCCAACCTCGTCCAGGTGCACCGGCAGCAGGCCGGCGAGTGAGGACTTCTTCCCCGTCAGCTCGCTGGTGTTGAGCAGAAACTCGGCGTCGTTCGCCAGGAAGTGCATGTGGTGGGCACTGTCCACGCCGATGCCGCCGGTGAAGGTGAGCGTGTTTGCGGTGCCGGAGATCGCGGGAACCCTCGCGGCAACGGTGCCGGGATTCGTCGCCGAGCCGACCGTGAGCACGTCGTGCAAGGCGGTGCTGTTCGTGAGGTGCAGCGCGGCATTCGTGAACTCGATGTCGAGGATGCCCCGCAGGCTCGCTCGGAACGCGCCGGCGGAGACGTCGAGTCCGCTCGGGCTGAATGTGGCGTTAAAGTCGTTGACCGCAACAAGGCCCTTCCGCGAATCGGCCTGGTCTGGGTGAAGCTTCGCATCCCCCTCCCCCTCGAAGAGCACGGCGTCGGCGTGGGCGAGCGTGACGCTGGCCGTGACGACCGGCGCATTGAGATTCGCGAAGTTGATGTCGAGATGCGCGGCCAGGTCAGCTTTTTCGACGAAGAGCACCTCGCCGAGCTTGAACAGGCCCGCGACCGTCTCGAACCGGCCGGCCGCTTCGACCCACCGGCCGGAGCGAACGGTCCAGTTCTTGATCTGCCCGTCGTCGAATCGATCGTCGAAGAACGGTTCGGCGATCGGTCCCACCGCCTGCCGCACCTCGACGTCGCCGAATCGGGCGTTCTGGTCCTGCGCGCCCAGCCCCAGCTTGCCGTCGGTCAGGGTGCTAGCAAAGTCGTGCGTCGCGGCCGTTGTGAACACGTCGCCGCCGCCGGTCGCGATCGTGTGGAGTTCGAGCGTCGCCAACGAATTCTGCAGCAGAAGCCGAACGCGGAAATCCGTGTCCGCCGCCAGCGGCTCCCCCGCCACGGTCCCGCTCGCGTCGCTGTGAAATCCCGTGGCGTCGCGATGACCAATGACCCAGCGGCCGCGCGGCGGTACGTCGCCCGCGCCATCGATCGCCTTTCCCGCCACCTCGATCCCCGCGAACTTGAAGTTCGCCGGGTTGGCCGGGTTCGCCGGGTCGCTTTGGTAATCAAACACGACAAACGCGTTCTTCTTGGCGTTCAGCGTCACGTCGAACGCGAGGCTGCTCGGCAGCGGATCGGCCACTTCGAGTGTGCTCACGGACTCGCCGCCGAGCCGCGTCGCCAGGTCGATCGCGAGATGGTTGTTGTCGAGCGTGCCGTTGAAGCCGAGCACAAACGGTTCCTGGCCCGATGCCGCGCCCTGCTCGGACGCGAACGGCACGGCCAGCTTGCCGCCGACCCCAGCCACGAACTGCCCCGACGTGTCGATGTGGAAAACGAACGACAGGTCGCGCAGCTCGAAGCTGCCAAACCCCGCCGATAGGCCCGGCTTCACGCCGGTCGTCGCATCAATCGTGAGGATGTACTGCGGGTTGCGAGCCCCGTCGTCGTCGAAAACCTCCAGGTAATAGGTGCCCGCCGGTAACGTCAGCATCGAGATGTGGGCCTGGCTGCCGAACGACAGCGTGTCGGCGCGGACCGGCAGCAGCTCTGCGCCGTCGAGCCGGAACAGGGCCAGGTCCAGGTCGCCGCGGCCGGCGGCGAAATCGATCTCGACGTAGTTCTGTGCCGTGCCGGTCTCGGTGGTCTCGAAGCGGAAGAAGTCGGCGGCGTCTTGGAGTGCGAGCCCGGTCAGGATCCGCAGCTCGGTAAGCTGGCCGAGGTTGGGCGAGTCTGCCTCACCCGCCGGCTTGCCACGATCGACCTGGTCGCGGCTGTCGTTCTCTTCGAAGGCGTCGTCGTTGGCCGGCGCTAGCTTCTGCAATGCCATCGTGTCTATCTCAGACAGTTGCACCCGGTCACCGGTGCGAAGCTCGAACTGGGTGAGCTGGCCTTGGCCCGGCTTGATCACGCTGCCGATAAGATCGAGCCGCGCGTCTCGGGTCGAGGTCGTCGATTCCTTGAGCCCCGGAATCGTCAGCTCGGCCGCGATGATGGCCTCGAACCTCTGGATCGGATCGCCGTCGAACGCAACCCGCGTCTTGGCGAGCTCCGCGAGGTTCTCCCAGCGGAGCTTGCCGCCGAATTCGGGCGCCGCTGCGACGCCGGAAAGATCCACGCTCACCGCGGTGTCCAGGTGCGCGCTCGCGCTGCGGACCTGAACGAGGCCGTCCAGGAGCGGCGGTGTGGACAGCGTCGCTCCCACGCCGAACGGCGCGTGGATGTCGGTGGTGGCAGCGCTGCGGGCATCGGGTCTCATGACCAGATAGAACGGGCTCGAGGAGGTGTCCACACCAAACACGATGTCCCCGCTCAGCCGCGGCCGATCCACGCTGACGGTGCCGGTCCAGCCGGAAGGGAGAACGCCGCTCAAGTCCGCGCCCAGCTGGCCGGGCGTGGCCAGTGGTTCATCTAGCTTGAGCTTGATTCGTACCAGCTCGTCGGGCTTTTGCGGGGCGCCGTTGTTCAGCCAGCCGATGATCGTTTGGAAATCGACGATGTCCACGATCTCGACATGGTCCGAGAAGAACGAGCCGAGCCCGCGTCCGGCGTCGATCAGCGAGCCGAGGTTGCTCTGCGCCGGCCGGACATCCGTGTGAGCAACGTTGAGCGCATCACCGAGTGACGCGCCGGGTGCACGGGGGGCGAGTGGAAGGAAGAGCTCGTTGAAGCCCGCAAGCAGGCCCGCGCTGTTGAACAGGCCGCTCGCCTGCGCGGTCCCGGACGCGGCGGCCGTCACACCGGCCGCGGCGGACGGCTGCGACACCGCGTCCTTGGTGGACGCGGCTGAGGAGGCGAGAAACGCCTGATTGAAGGAAGCGCCCGCCGCTGGTTCATCCGTGTAAGAGATCTGGATCTCCGTGCCGTACGCCTTGTCGGCAAGATAGACCACGCCGATCCGTGCCGTGCCGCTCCCCGACGTGGGCGGCCGGAACCGGATCGTTGCGATTCCCTCTTGGGTCAGCACACAGTGCGCCGTCAGGCAGTCGGAGGTGTCCGCTCCGGGCGCGACCAGGGGCTCGAGCGTCCCGCTCGGGCCTTCGTCCTCGAGGAAGAACTCGACCGGTTTGCCGTCGGGCAGCCCGCGTCCCTCGAGGATGCGGGCGTCGATGAGGGCCGTCTGGCCCCCCCGCAGCTCGACCGTTGACGGGGGTCGCGGCTCCGGCTCTCCCTCGAGATGCGCGGTAACCCCGATGCTCGCCGAGGTGCGCGCCGAAACCGCGCGGATCTGCTGGAACGGAGAATCTTCCAGTTGCTGAAGGCCGAGTGTTTGCACCAGCAGCGACGCGTCCATGCACCTCGACGCGCTGGATGCCTTCTTCCCGGTGCACGGGTCGTCCACGATTCGAAACGGGTCGTACCCCTCGGCAAGGTCCACCGTGGCGGATAAGCCAACCATGAAGGCGGTCTCGCCGCTGTTCAGCCGCACCGTGCCATTCAGCTTGCCATCGCCCGCCGGCGTTAGGCTCAGCGCGCGCCCGGCATGGTCGGCCCTGACGATCAGGTGATGGTCGAACGTGGCCGGCGATCCGGCAACAAGGATCTGCGGCGGGTCGATCTCGAGCACCGCCGTCGTAGCCGATGGCCCCGCGAGCCCCTCGCCCCGTGTGAGGCGTGCCTCGGGCACGACGATCTGGAAGCGGAGCTCGTCGAGAGCGGCCTGCACGGTGCCGTCGGGCAGGAGCAGCGTGTCGATCCCCTCCCCCTGCTGAGCGACCAGAAGGGCGCGCAGCGCGAGCGTGCCGTCGTGGCGCGCGATCGCCTGCTTGGTCATCGCCGTTATCCCGCCCTGGAGCGCTCCAGCCGCCAGGCTGTCGAGATCCGCGAGCTTCTGCTCCCGAATATCCGCGATCGACTGGGTGTTCGCCTCGGAGACCAGGCGACGCTCTTCCACGAACCCCTCTTCGAGCTTCTGGAGAGCCGGGGCGAGACGCGAGAAGTCGGTCTCCGCCTGTTTGAGGTCCTGCGTAACGGTGGTCAGCTTCGCGGTGAGGATGGCCGCGAACGTGTCGAAGCACTCGATGAGATCGCTGGTGAAGCCGCTCACGTCCTGCCCGACAAGAGATCGATCCGCCGCGCCCCCGACCACGGTCACGCCGCAGACACGGTACGCCGTCTCGTCCGGCGATGGCTTTCTGGGGTCCTGTGTCCCGCCCGGCTGCGACGCGTCGAAATGGATAAGAAGTGGCGCCTTTCGCACAACGACCTGATGGTTGGGCTGCTCTTCTTCGAAAGATGCAAACACCTGCACGTCGCCGCTGGAATGCGCCGGGGTGCGGTAATGCAACCGCACCACCCCGTTCTCGTCGGTCGCCGCCACGGAGCGCGATAGCTTCCCCTCGGCCACGATGAACCGCACGGGGATGTTCGGGATCGGCGCGCGGCCCTGGGAGAGTCGGGCCTCGATGAGCAGGTCCTGGTCGTCGTGTACGGTGAGCGGCGGCGCGGAGGGGTGGCTGGTCAGGCTATCCGCAAAGAAGCCGCCGCGCAGGTCGAGCGTGATCGGGAACGTGCGTACAGCGTCGGCGACGGCCAGCGTCACGCCGAGGAACCCGATGCCGACCCGCACGTCCAACGCGCGCTGTCCGTCCAGCAATCGGACGGAGGTCGAGAACGTGCCGTCGCTGCCGGTGTGCCCGGCGCGCGTGCCAACCTCGGCCGTGCCCAGCGGGTCGAGGAAGACTTCGATCTGGTCGCTGGGCACGGGCGGGAGCACGTTGCCCGCCGCGTCGCGCAGCTGGTTGCCGTTCGCGTCCACGAAGAAGACGCCCGCATGGAGCGTGACCGATTCCCCGAGCCCCGGGCCGCCGATCTCCGGCACTTCCGTGAACGCGACCCCGACGCACGACTGGATCAACAGATCACGGGGGCTATTCGGCTGGCTGAGCAGCTCGCGGATGCCCAGGAAGCGGGCGAGGCGATAGTTGAAGAGCGTCTCCTGGAACTGATCGAAGGTCTGGCGGTCACGACACAAGCTCGTGCTGTTTGCGATTCGCCCGGTCAGCGCGTCCACGAGCGAGCGGTCGAGGCGGTTCAGGAGATTCGGGTCGGTGGTGACGCGGCTCAGGTCCACGCCGAGCGCCTTGGCGGTGCTTTTCAGCGCTTCGAGCTCCGCCACCTGCTTCTGCACCGCTTCATCCGAATCGGGCGGTTCCGGCGCAGCCGCCGCCGTGTGCGACGCCAGGGTGACGGGCGCGAACGTGCCTGACGGTTCGAGGTGCGCGCTCACGGCGGCGAGCCACCGCTGGAACACGGGCGCTAGAGCGTCCGGGTCCACGGTGGTGTTGCCGGCGTCCGCCGCCGCGATCAGGGCGGTGATAGCCGCCTTCGCGTCGAGCTCGTCCTGGGTCGGCGGCACGTCGAGCAGCCCGCCGCCAATCTTTCCCGTCCCCGGCGGGACTCCCACGCTCGAGGCTTCGTAGCGGATTCGAAACGAGTCGGTAAACGTCTGATCGACATCGCGGTAGCTCACGAGCACGGTCGCCACGCCGGGTTCCGCGGAGGCGGGCGGCGTGTAATCGACCAGGGCCTCTCCGCCGGCGCCGGTCGTCACGGCCGTCTGGCTCAGGCCCCCATCGCCGATGAGCGAGAAGCCGACCGTCTCGTTCGCGAGGGGCCCCCGGCCGCGCTGGAGCGTCGCCCGGAGCCGCACGAACCGCGGGGACCCGTCGCAGCCGAGCGACTCGGGGATGGTGATGGGCTCGTCCCGCACCGCGTTCGGTTCGGTGCAAAGCGCCCCGTGCAGATCGACCGACGGCATGCCGGGGAGCGATAGTTGCGTCTCGGCAAGGTCCACCCCGCGCAGGCGGATCCGCACGCGCACGCGCAGCTCGGTCTCCCCCTCCCCCAGTGCGGCGCTCGTCGTCACGGTTCCCTGCTTGTCGATCGCGCGAACCCGATCCGCAACCGTGCTCGACCCCTGAGGCTCGACGCGTACCTCGAGCGGCACGGAAAAGCTCGGCACCGTCCCGTTCACGCGGAACTCGGCGCGCACCGTCACCTGCGCTTGCGCCGCGTCCCCGTCGATCCGGGCGTCCGTGATCACAACTTTCGCGCAAAGATTGTTGATGACCGAGGCGGTCGAGAGGTCGTTCGCACCGCCGGTCAGTTCCAGGAGATCGGCGGTCGCCGCCCAGCGCAGCGCGTCCACGACCGGCGACAGATTCGACGCCCCGGAGCAGGCCGCGTTCGCGCGCGCGATCGCCGCGCGCAGCCCGCTCGCGGCCTGCGCATTCGCGTGGTCGAACGCTTGGGCGCCGGCCACATCGGTCGGGTCGAGCCCGAGCGCTTCCACGGTCTCCTGCCAATCGACCAGATCGCGCAGGCCGCTCTCGAGGGCCGCGTCGCTCGTCTGCCCCTGATCCAGCAGCACCAGCACCGAGCCTTGGAACCAGTCGGCGAGAGGCGGCTTGAACGGGCCCGGGTCCGGCGTTTTCCCCGGGTCGGACCCCGCGAAGATGGCGTCGATCGCCGCCTGGGCGGTCGCCTCGGCTTGCGAGATCTTGTTGCTCAGGCGCGGGCCGATCGGCCCGTCGCCGCTGTCCGAACTCCCCGTGTAATGAATCCGGATCGTGTCGCTCATGAACCGGCCGTGGTCCAGGTAGCTCACGCCGATCGTCGCGTCGCCGCCGCCCGAATCGGGCGGCGTGTAAATCGTCCTGGCATGCCCCTGTGTGTCGGTCAGTGCGACCGTCTGATCAAGCGCGCCGCCGCCGTCGGCGAGCGAAAAGAACACCGTGGCGTCGGCGAGCGGGCCATTCCCCTGTTCGAGCAAGGCTTCGAGCTCGACAAAGTCGCCCGACGCCACCTGAATGGCGGAAGGGCGGAGCGCCGCGTCGTCTTCGGCCGATGTCGCGCCGAGCAGCTCGATGGACGGCGCGCCGGCCAGCGTCACGCGTTGCGCGGCGAGCTCGATCGCGGGAAAGCTCGGACCGAGCACCACGCCGGCGTGCACGACGATGTCGAGCTGCGTGTCCCCCTCGCCGAGCCGTGCCGACGTGGCGAAGCGGCCCTGGCTGTCGGCCGCCCCCGTGGTAAAGCCCACGGTGTTGTTGGCCGACGGCTCGAGCCGTATGGTGAGCGGCGGGTTGGCGACGAGCGGTCGCGCGGTGCCGTCGGCGGCCACGATGCGCAGCCCCGCCTGAACGGTCAGCGTCGCGTCGCTGGCCGGCTCGGACAGCTCGGCCGACGCGATCTCGACGCGCAGGCAGAAGTGATCGAGCACGCCGCCGATCGACAGGCCGTTCTCCGGGGTCGCCAGGCCGAGGAACTCGGCGGACTGCGCCCAGAGCAGGGCATCGCCCGCCCCGTCGAGCGCCGCAGCCAGGTCGGTCTGCGCGGCGCACCTTGCCTGAGCCCGCCGGATCGCCTCCCCGAGTGCAGCCGTAACGCGCGCGTCCCCCGGCACTCTCTCGCCGCCGTCCGGCGTGGCCACTTCGCTGGGAGCGAATCCGAGGAGCTCGGCGGCCGCCCGCCAATCGAGCCAATCACCGATCGCCTCGATCAGCTTCGCTTCGTGAGCGTCGTCCGTAACCGGGGTTCCCGCGTCCGGCTGCACGGCGTTCAAGCGTGACTCGACCGAGCCGACGCCGGGCGAATCGCTCGGGTTGTCCTCGAACCAGTCGCGCAGTGCCTCGCGCAGCGCGTCGTGGTCCGGAGCTTCTCCCGACCGGGCGGCCTCGCGCAGGATGTCCGAGATCGTCTGCCGAGGGTCACCTGGTTGGGCCTGGCCGGTACGCGCTCGCTCGGCGTCGGGGGTCCGGGGAAAAACTGCCGGCAGCTTGCCGCGCGGCTTTTCGGGCGCCGAGGAGCCCACCGCGCAGTCGGGGCCTTCCGTGGGCTGCGTGATATCCAGCATGCCGAGCACGTTGCGGAGGTATTCCGGCGTGCCGCAGCCGCTCAGGAGCGACTGCCCGAACTGAACCGCGTCGGACAGGAAGACAACCGGAGTGTAATCTGGCTGCCCGTCGCCATCGATGTCCGGGTTGTTGAGGCCGAAATTCGACCATTGGAAGCGAAGGCCGCTCAAGTCCCCCTGCGCCAGCGAATCGATGTTCGCCGTGAGCGTGGCGTGCCCGCGGATGATGAACGGGTCGCCGCCATGCTCCGCGTTCGGCTGGGCCGGATCGACGTCCACATAGTCGAGAAAGCCCAGCGCGAGGTCGGCCGATAGGTCCGCATGAACATCGCCCAGCGCGATGCGCACGTCGTGCACCAGGTGATCGAGCACGTCGGCCAGCCGTATCCGCGCCGTGCCGGGCGCAAAGGAGAGCACCGGGTCGAGCTGGACCTTCCCGTGCACCGTGACCTGGAAGGGGGACAGAGTGCCGGTCGCCTTTGCCGTCGCCGTGATCTGACCACCCACCGTGGTCGCAGGATCGAGATAGAATCCGGAGCCGTCGAGTCCGAACACGATGTGCAGGGCCGGCGTGAGCGACGCATCCAGAGACCCGCTCAACCCCGCCTCATCGATCGCCCCGAGCGCATCGCTTCCCAGGCTGAACCCGAAGCTCGCTTCGATGGGCGCGAAGCCATCGTCCGGTCCGAGATCCAGCGAAAGCTCGAGGAGGTCCGCGGCGGGTAGGTTGCCCGACAGCAGGCTGCGCACAGCATCCGGGCCGGGCGAATGCCGGACGGTGATGCCGAGCGCTTCCAGGAGGGCGGCGCCACGCGGTCGTGTCCCCGGGGCGGGCGAGCCGGAAACCGCAGCCCCTGCCCGCAACATGGGAGAGAACACGAGAGACCCCGCGGTTTCTGGGGGGGTGGGGATGTGCACGTCGAGCACGCCCAGGTCCGCCGCGGCCGCGACCGCATCGACCCGGCCCTTTCCCGACAGATCGTCATAGCCCACGGGGTCCAGATCGACCGCCGAGTTCCGCAAGGCGTTGAAGGCGGCTTCGCGCCAGCTCGCACGGGGCGTGCCGTGCGCCTGCATCAGCTCCATCAAAAGCGCGGCGACGCCGGCCACGTGCGGTGCCGCCGCCGACGTGCCGGCAAACGGGCGCGCGAAACCGGCCGCCCCCGACGTGCTCACCTGCGCGATCCCCATCACGTCGAGTGATTGACGTGGGAGGTCCTCCCCGATCACCGTGGACGGACCGGCACTCGAGTAGATCGCCGGAACCGTGACCTGATTCGAAAGCGCTGTGTCGATCGCGCCTACCGTGAGGACACCGGGCACGGCCGCGTGACCGTAAATAGAATCCGTGGGCACGTCGGGCGTGAAGAAAGTCCCGTCGCTGCCCACCAGCTCGAGAAGCGTCGCTTCCGCTTCACTCTCGCCCTCCGCTCCGCCCGGTTCATCCTCGCCGATGCGTTCGATCGCGAACCGGACCTTCTCGCCCGGTTGATCGATGTCGAAGCTCAGCAGCGCCTGGCCTGGGCTGGTGATCCCGAGGAACTGGCGTGCGTCTTCGGTGAGAGAATCGCTCGTGCCGGCGACCCGAAAGCCGTTGGCATCGCTGGGATCGAGCCGCAGCAGACGAAACTCCTGATCGAGATCGCTCCATTGCAGAAAGAGGGTGTACCGCACCTTGCCGTCTGCCGTTACATCAATGAACGGCACATTGCGCGGAGTGCCGTTCGAGTCACGCACACGCTGAACCGTGCGCGCTCCGCCTTCGAAGGCGAACGCCGTCGATTCAAAATGAGCCTGGTAATGCGCCGCTTTGTCGTTGCCTGCCGAGGAAACAAAAAGGACCGGGGCAGTCGCCGGTTCGCTGCCGGACGGCGGCTGAATCAGATCCCGAATCGTGCTGGCCACGACACCGTCGCTAAAGAACGGCTGCCGGGGGAACCCGATGTCATCGACGATGACCTCCGCTCCGGCGCCGCGCAGGGCAGCGACGCCGTCCAGAAACGCCGTCATGGGGTTGAGGGTGCCGCGCATCCCGTAGAAGAGCAGTTTCGCGCCCGGTGCGACGTCATGAATGATCTCGAGCATGGCCGTCCCCTCGGCCCCCCTCCCCGCGCGCAGAACGCCGACCGTGGATCCCATGCCCGTATCCGGATCGGACGCTGTGACCGGGAGATCTCCGGATCGCTGAGCATCCTCGAGCCCGTCGATGCCGTCCGAGATGACTCCCACGATGATGCCCTTGCCCGACGCTCCGGTTCGGGCGCGCAGCTCGGCCGACCCGAGCAACTGATCCCCGACGGTGTAATAGAGCCCCTGTCCCAGGCCGGTCTGGTCGAGCGCGTCGAACTTCTTGGCCAGGTACTGGAGCACCTTGTCCCACCAGGCCGGCTGTCGCACCGCGCCGGTGATGAGGTCGAGCGCTGGCGCGGGCAGGCCGGGCCCGAGCGCGTCGGCCAGCGGCAGCGGGAGCTTGTCGAGCATGTCGGCCAGCTGCGTCAAGAAGACACCCTGCATCCCCTGGTTGAGCTGCGGGATGAGGGCTTCGACGAACGCGTCGAGATCCACGTCGGCAAGCGCAGCCGCGGCATGGATCCCGGCGGGATCAACCGTGAGGTCCCAGCGGTCGGTGAAGTCGAGCCCGGCCGGGACGCCGCCGCGTACCAGCGAGAAGTCGAGCGCCACAGTGGCCGACCCCGCCGCGGCCGGCGTGAGAAACGACGCCGGGGCGTCAAAGCCCGAGCGAACCCGCTGGCCCGCGGCCGACGCGCCGAGCGCCACGGTGACGTCGGCGCTCGCGCGGCTCGACGGATTCGCGTCGAGACCCAGCCCCGGGAGGGCCAGCGCAAACGAAGCGGTGACGACACCGGCGGCCGACAGGTGCAGCGTCACAGGCGCCGCTGCTTCCAGGTAGAATCCGGTGGCGTCCACGCCGAACACCGCGTCGCTGGTTACTTCACCCGTGTAATCAAGCAGGCCGTTGAGGTCCGCGGCCGACGCAAGCCCGGTGAGGAGCGGCGTGGTCGCGTCGCTGTAATCGGCCGTGCCATGCACGGATCGCGGTGTGGGATGAAACCGCACGCGGACGATGTCATCCGAGCCGGCACAGGCCGTGTCGACCGGGGAGCAGAGCACCTGAAGCCCGGCACTCGCGAGCTCGCTCTCGAGCCGGGCGAAATCCGCCGCCGCCGCGAGCACCGGCAGGTCCTGCGCAGCGACGGCCGCGAGCACGGCTGAAACACCGAGCACCGCGTTCAAGTGCTCGGCCACGACGGGCAACGCCGGGTTGCCGGTCCGATCGAACAGGTCGCCCCAGCGCGCCAGCGCCGCGCGGAGTTGCGCGATGCCGTCGATCAATTGCTGGCTCACCACCGTTGCGTCGCCGGTCGCCCCGGGCTCGAATTCGAACGCGCCGATGTCGCAGCGCGACGTGTCGTCGTCGTTCCCGTCGATCGGCCGCCGCACGCCGCGCTGGTCGGTCGCGGGGCACGCCGTGCCGCCGCTGCCGGGCGAGCCGGGGTCTCCAGCGTCGATGGCCGGGCTGCCGGCCAGGATCGCGTGCGTGAACGTCGGTCCGCCGTTGTTCGCGAGCGGCCCAAACTGCGGGTTGACGCCCGAGCGGTCGCCCGGCGCCGCGAGTCGGCAGGTGCCGTCGCTGTCGAGGTTGTGACCTGACGAAGTGATTGGGTCCCCTCCACAATCGCCGCCGGCCGTGCTGTTCGCCGCGATGGTGTTCGTGAACGCGGAGACGCCCAATTCAAAGTAGCCCCCGCCCACCCCGCCGGAGCCGGCTGAGTTGTTGGCGAGCGTCACATTAACTAGCGTCAACGTGTCGTTGTTGAACACGCCGCCGCCCTGGGACGGGAAGCTGCCGGCTGCCGCTCTGATCAGCGAGTTGCCACTGATGGTGACATTCGTCAACGTCAGCTGGCCGTTATTAAAGATGCCACCACCCTGAGGCCGGATCCCCGCGGGATTGGCCAGGTTGACGGAGTTGCCGCTGACAGTCACTCTGGTCAGCGTCGCGGTGCCGTTGTTGAACAACCCCCCACCTTGGGGCTGGACTATGGAAGAAGCCCCAATCACCGAGTTGCCGCTGATCGTGACGTCGGTCAACGTCGCCGTGCCTCCGTTGAAGATGCCGCCGCCGGAACTGGCGGAGGTGTTCTCTGTGACGATGACGTCGGACAGATTCAGCGTGCTGTTGTTAAGGCCGAAGATGCCGCCGCCTACTTGATCGATCACCCTGCCGGTCGCCAGGCCATGGCGCATGGTCACGCCGGAAATATCCACGCTGATCGAACCGACGATCTGAAGCACGCGGTCGATCATTGCTGCGTCGATGATCGTATGGGCGGCCCCCGCGCCGGTAATCGTCAGATGGTCCGTAATGTCGAGATCGCCCGTGACGGCTGCATCTTCGCCGCGGCCGGCGATCGTGAGCATGTAAGTTCCAGCCGGCAGGACAATCGTATCGTGGCCAACGGCCGCATTGGCGCAGCGGATGGCATCGCGCAGCGAGCCGGGTCCGCCGTCGGTCGTCTTCGTCACCTCCAAACCGCACGCGACTGCGGCGACGGTGACAGCTTCGGAGAACTCCGAGACCTGCTGAGGTACAAGCACGCTGGCGTCGCGGCCCTCATTGACTAATCTTGTCGCGGTCGTCGTGATGAACTGGCCGGCCGGTACAGCACCGCCAAAGCTGGCGATGAAACCGAGGTTGCCCTCGCCGTCCCGTACGTCACCGTTGCTGTCGGTGGTGACCGTGATCGCGCCCAGGAACCGCTCCCCTTCACCGAAACCCGATGGATCGGCGGCGGGGCTGGCAAAGATTTCGATGCGAAAGCTGGTGGTGGGTAGCGAATTCAGCGTCCCTTGGATCGTGGTGCCGAGCACCGAAGTCGCGGCGGAAGTCAGCACCGGGAAGTTCTGCAGGTCGTTCGGCCCCGTGTCCCCGTCGCCGTCGTCGTTCGCGGTTACCCCATCGTCGTTCAGGTCCATGCCGAGGCCGGCGTTTGCGAAAATCAAATTGCCGAGCACTGGGAATCGCTCGCCTTCTTCGATCACGAGGCCGGCCGCGCCGTTGAATGCGATCGTGTTGCCGGCGCCGACGGATGTTCCACCGATCATGTTGCCGGCGCTGTCTTCTTCCGAGTCGATGTGTACTCCGGCCGCACTGTTTCCCAAGTCCGCGGTGCCCGTGACGTCCGTGCCGATGAGGTTGCCTTGCACGACGATGTCGATCGCGTCGTCGAAGCTGAAAGCGAGATCGATGCCGAAGCCGTTGTTGCCGGAGATAAGGTTGCGTGCGGCGGGAATTGTGCCGCCGATCGCCGTGTGCGAGGCCCCATCGACGAGCAGGCCGAATCGGTCATTCCCCAGCACAGCCGTGCCGCTGATGTTCGTGCCGATGAAGTTCCCTTGCACGACGTTGCCGCTCGCCAGGCTGCCGGAGATCTCGACACCGCCGCGGCCATTAGCTGAGATGACGTTTCCCGCTCCGGCGACCGAACCTCCGATCGTGTTGTTGCGCGAGCCGCTCTGGATCGACACGCCCGCGCCGCTGTTGCCGAGGGCCGCGCTGCCGGTCCCGTCTGTGCCGATCAGGTTTCCCGCGATCACGGTGCCACCCGCGGGGCCGACGATGACGACTCCCTCGCACTGGCCGCCGGAGATCAGGTTGCCCGCGCCCGTGCCGGGCGTGCCCGTGACGCCGCCGATCGTGTTGTTCGAGCCGCCGTTTTCAATGAGCACGCTGAGGCAATCGTGACCGATGGCCGCCGAGCCGGCCGCATTCGTGCCGAGGTAGCTGCCCTCGATGAGATTACCGGTCGAGCCGCTGCCCTCGAACCGCACGCCCTCGCTACCGGTCCCGGAAATAACGTTTCGTGCCGCGGGCGTTGGGCCGCCGATCGTGTTGTCGGCGGCGTTGTTGACCAGCACGCCCGAAGCGATGCCGGCGACGCGCAGTGAGGTCTCGCCCGCGGCGTCGGTGCCGATGAAGTTCCCCTCGATCACGTTGCCGCTCGACTGCACGCGAATGCCGAACCCGCTGAACGCGATCTGCCGCTGCATGCGATTGATCACCAGCCCGCGCACGGTGCTGTCGCCGCCGTCGAGCCGCAGGCCGAACCCGCCGGTGCTGCGCATGTCGAGTTCGATGAGCAGCACCGCGTCGCTGCCGACGGCGAGTGTGTTCGGACTCGCGCCGGGCTGCGTGGTGCCGTCGATCGTGACCGGATCGGTGATGGCGGGAAGAACGCCCGGAGCAATCGTGTGCGCACCCGCACCGGGGATGTCGAAGTGGATCGTGTCGCGACCCGGTGCCAGATTGGACTCCTCGATGGCTGCTCGCAGCGTGCATTCCGCCAGGGCGGTAGCGCACAGGCCGTCCCCAATCAGAGCATCCGGATCGTCCCGAGTGGAGTTGACGACGAGGACGGGCAGCTGGGCCGCCTCGTATGCGCCCATGTCTGCCGCCGCTCCCTGCGGGCGCGCCACACCGCGTTGGTCGGTGGCCGGGCCGGCGGCATCGCCGGCGTCCAGGGCGGGACTTCCCGTCAGGAGAGGATGGGTGAGCGTACCGCCGCCGTAGTTGGCCAGAGGCCCTAACCGCGGATCACCCGTGCGGTTTCCTACCCCCTGGAATCCGCAGCTGCCGTCACCATCAAGATTGAAGCTGGAAGGATCGGCGAAGCTGACCCCGGCGCAATCCCCCCCCGTGTTCCGGCCGATGATGCTGCTGGTGGCGGTGGCACTCGAGCTGTTCCCCGAGACACCCGCGCCGACGGGTGCCGAATTGTTCGCTACGGTCGTGCTGCGTAGCTCGACGGATTGCCCGTCGACAAAGAGCCCGCCCCCGGAATCGGTCGCGGTGTTCTGGCTGATGGTGCTGTTGATGATGTCTGTGGGTAAGGAACCAAAAACCGCGACCCCTCCGCCGACCACGGCCGAGTTGTCGCTGATCGTGCTCCGGTCGATGGACAGCGTGCCGATGTTGAAGATCCCGCCACCATTGCCCCCGCCGTAGTCGTTCGCCGCGGCACGATTGCGGGTGATTGTGCTGCCGGTGATCGTGAGCTCGCCGGCCGTGTGGTTGAAGATGCCGCCAC
>JBGPMX010000021.1:0-15864 GCA_041487215.1 Planctomycetia bacterium
CGGTGCGCACGGCGGCGCTGGTTTCGCCGGCCGAGCTGGCCGTCTGGTTGGTGGCGCTGATCGCCGTCCTGGGCTTCCTGGGCAGCCGGGAGATCGACGGGGTGCGCGAGCGGCGGCTGGCCGGGTCGGCCGCCGACATCCTCGAGCACGGCCGCTGGCTTGTCCCGCAGCTCCAGGGCGCCCAGCGGTTCCTCAAGCCGCTATTGGCCGACTGGTCGGCGGCCGTGTCCATGCGGCTTTTCGGCTGCAACGAGCGCGCGTTCCGGCTGCCGTTCGCACTCTCTGCGCTGGGCACCGTGGCGCTCGCGCGCCTGTTCGCCGGCCGTCTGCTCGGGGCCGGCGGCGGTCGCGCGGCTGCGCTGATCCTGGCCACGACGCCCTACTTCGTTTCGGAAGCCCACTCGGCAAGCACGGACCTACTGCTTGTGTTCTTCTCCGGTGCCGCCATGGTGGCCTGGTGGTTCTGGCAGAGCGCGCCGGTTCCGGGTTCGCCGCTCTGGTGTGTGTTCTACGTGGCGCTCGGCCTGGGCTGCCTGGCCAAGGGTCCGGTGGCGCTGGCCATCGCGGCGATCCCGATCGGGCTCGAACTCTGGGCGTCGCGGCGCTGGGAGCTCGCGCTCCGGATGCGTCCCTGGTGGGGACTGCTCATCGTTCTGGCCATGGCGGTCCCGTGGCCGATTGCGGTCTGCTTTGTGATTCCCAATGCACCAACGCGCTGGCTGGCGGATATGAATCTATCGCTCACGCGCGAGCACTCGAGCAATGTGTCCGAATACCTGGGCTACGTCAGTCACATCGGAAATTGGTCGTACTTCTGTTTTCCCTGGACGGTCTTTGGCGTTGCGGCGCTCGGGCTGCCGCTGCTGCGTGTTCGGCTGGGGCCGCTTTGGCCCGAGCTCCGCTTCGTCTATTTCTGGCTGATCGGCAATCTTGCCTTCTTCTCGACCTGGGCGATGCAGCCCATGCACTACCTGCTGCCCGTGGCGCTACCGCTCGCGGTGATCGAGGCGTTTTTCTGGCATCAGCTGCTCGCGGCGGCCGGAAGGGCGCCCCACGCCGTGCGCCTGATCCAGGCGGGCTTCGCGCTGAGCTTCCTGGCGCTGGCGCTGGTCACCGCCGGGATGATGCAGCAGCGTGCGGCGACGCCCATGCTGGTTGCGCTCGCGGTGGGCGGCGTGCTCGCGGTCCTCGGCGTACTGGGCGCGGCCCGGCTGGCCGATCGGCCGCGTCAATCCTTTGTCCTGCTGGTGCTCGCGGGTCTGATCGCCGTATCGATCTTCTCGGGCTGGATCCGGCCGCGGATGAGCCGCCGCGGGAGCTGTGCCCGTTTCGCGACGGAATTGGCGGCGCGGGTGCCGGTCGGCGCGCCCGTTCTCTTTGTGGAGATCGAGGAGGCGGTTCCGTTTTACGCGCGGCGCGATTTCCGCAAGGTAGCCACGGCGGCGTTGCCCGAGCGGATGGGAACGCTCGGGCGAGGCTACGTGCTGGTGACGCGCGCCACGTACGGAGCGCTGCGCGCGACGGCCCCGCCGCACACGGAGCTCCGCGTGCTGCTCGAGGCGGACAACCACAAGGACCCGCGCGAAGATCTGGTGCTGCTGGCCTTCGGGCCCGGCGGCACGTGAGTGGGGGAAGATCCCCCCACAAACCCGATTGACAAGGTCCTTAAAGTCGATCATCATCCCGCCCCCTCGCATCATGGAGGATGCCGTGGAACGACCCGCCCGGTCTGATCGCCCTGGAAAGAAACCGCCCCATGCCGCTGCGCCCGCTGCCGCGGGGTCGCCGCGTTCCCCGGATCGCTTTACCGCGCTGCCGCGTGTGCTGCTGGTGGGGGTCGGCCGTTGGGGGGCGAACCACCTGCGCGTCTGGCAGGCGCTCGGCATGGAGCTCTTCGTGGCCGACTGCTCGGCGGCGCAGCGCAGCGCGTGCCGGGACGCCGGCGTGCCGGCGGATCACCTGGCGACCGATGCGGCGGATGTGCTGGATCGGGTGGACGTCGTGGACGTGGTCACGCCGGTGGATTCGCACTACCGGGTGGCGCTGGCCGCGCTCGAGGCCGGCAAGGACGTGTTCGTGGAGAAGCCGCTGGCGGCGACCAGCGACGAAGCCGCGGCGCTCGACCGCCGCGCCGCCGAGCTCGGCCGGGTGCTGCAGGTCGGGCACATCTTCCGGTACGACCCGGCGGTCGAGTTCGTGCGCGGCGCGATCGCGCGGGACGAGCTGGGTCCGATCCGGTATCTGCATGGGCGGTTCACCGGCTTCAAGCGCCCGCGCGCCGACTGCGGCGTGACCGCGGCCGATGCGCTGCACTTCATCGACCTGTTCGGCTTCCTGCTGGGGTGCTCGCCGCGCGCGGTGAGCGCCCACCTGTCCGATCTGCTCGGCCGCGGCATGGACGACGCGTCCTGGGTGCGGCTCGAGTATGACCGGGCGTTCGGCATCGTGGAGGCGAACTACTTCAGCCCCGACAAGGACCGGCGGGTCATCGTCGTGGGCGAGCGCGGCACGGCGGTCTGCGACCTGGCCGCGTGCCACGAGCGGGTGCGGATCTATGCCAACCAGCACGTGCGCGACGGGCAGGCGTGGAAGGCGGTCGAGGGACAGCGGACGGTCCCCAGGCTCGCCCAGGCCGAGCCGCTCGCCCGCGAGCTCGACGCGTTCGTCGCCTCCTGGCGCACGCGTGAACAGCCGCTGGCCGACGCCGCCGCCGGCTGCAGCGTCATTCGGATCATCGAGGCGGCCCAGCGTTCCTCGGAGACCGGCCAGGCCGTTGCTCTTCAGGAAAGGGAATGCGATGCGGAATGTCCCTCTGTCCCGCGTGTTCGTGTGCGACGAGATCAAGCAGAAGGTGCTCGAGGTCATCGACTCGGGCCAGTACATCCTCGGCCCCCAGTGCGACGCGTTTGAGGCGGAGCTGGCGCGCTACGTCGGGTGCCGGCACGCGGTGCTGTCCAGCTCGTGGACGGCCGCGGTGCACCTGCTGCTCGAGTCGATGAGGCTGCGGCCGGGCGACGAGGTGCTCGTGCCGTCGCTCACCGCGTTTCCGACCATCGAACCAGTGGTGCACGCGGGGGCCCGGCCCGTGTTCGTCGACATCGACGAGACGTTCACGATGGACCCGGACGCCGCCGCCGCGGCCGTCACGCCGCGCACCGTGGGCATCATCCCCGTGCACCTCTACGGACACGCCGCGGACCTGGGCCGCTTGCTGGCGCTGGCACGTGCCAAGGGACTCTGGTTGATCGAGGACTGCGCGCAGGCGCACGGGTCCACCTACGCCGCCGAGCGGCTGGGCAGTCTGGGGCTGGCCGCCGGCTTCTCGTTCTACCCGTCCAAGAACCTCACCGTGTACGGCGACGGCGGCTGCGTCACCACCAACGACGACAGCCTGGCCGCCGGCGTGCGTAAGCTGCGCAACCACGGCCGCCGCGACAAGGACACGCACGACTGCGTCGGCTACAACCAGCGGTTCAACGAGATCCAGGCGGCCGTCGGCCGCGTGCAGCTCGCCCGGCTCAATGAGCTCAACGAGGCGCGGCGCCGCGCGGCGGCGTACTACCACGAGCGGCTGGCCGATCTGCCGCTGCGGCTGCCCGCGGAGCGGCCGTACACCCGGCATGTCTATCACATGTTCGTGATCCGTACCGATCGGCGCGACGACCTCCGCGCGTTCCTGCGCGCGCGCGGCGTAGACACGGGCATCCACTACCCGATCCCCAACCACCGCCAGCCGGCTATGACGGGCCTCTACGGCGAGCTGCCTGCGCTGCCTCGCACCGAGCAGGCGGTGCGCGAGATCCTCTCGCTTCCCATCCACCCGGCCATCCGCGTGGAAGACCAGGACCACGTGGTGGCCTCGATCGCGCAGTACTTTCAGGCCGGCGTCCGCGCCGCGGGGCAAGCGGCCGCTTGAGTCTCGCTGCGAGGAACGCATGAACCATCCGCCCATCGACCTGTCCATCGTTGTGCCGGCGTACAACGAAGAAGAGAATCTCCGCCCGCTCTACGAGGCGATCCGCTCGGCCCTCGCGGACGTGCGCCGATCCTACGAGCTGATCCTTGTGGACGACGGCAGCCGCGACGGCACATGGCGCGTGATCCGCGAACTCAGCGCGCGCGACTCTCGTGTCCGCGGCGCGAAGCTGCGCGGCAACTGCGGCGAAACGGCCGCGGGGGAAGCGGGGATCCGCCTGGCACGCGGCCGCTATGTCGTCACCATGGACGCCGATCTGCAGAACGACCCCAGCGACCTGCCGCGCCTGCTCGAGACGATCGAGAGCGGCCGCTGGGACATGGTCTGCGGCTCGCGCGTGCACAACCGACGCGACAACCTGCTCCGCCGCGTCTCGTCTCGCGTGGCCAACCGCGTGCGCAATCTCGTGAGCAACGAGGACATCCGGGATGCCGGTTGCACCTACCGCATCTTCCGGCGCGATCGCGTGGACCGCATCAAGTTCTACCGCGGCATGCACCGCTTCCTGCCCACGCTGTTCCGCATCGAGGGCTACCGCGTGTGCGAGGTGCCGGTCACGCACCACCCGCGGCACGCCGGGCGGAGCAAGTACGGCGTCTGGAACCGCGTGTTTGCGGCCAGCGCCGACCTGCTGGCCGTGCGCTGGATGAAAAAGCGCCACGTGCAGTACGAGATCGCGGAAGAGGCCAGCGCCGCCTGAAACCCCCGGGAGCAGCCTGCGGAGATGGAACGGATCGATCCAGAAACGGTTTCGCCCGGCATGCTGCGCGCCGGCCTGCCGGCGACATCCTGGGAGCGTGCCCTCGACCAGCCCGGCGTGCAGGCCGGGCTCGTCTGCCTGGCCGCCTCCCTGGCGTTCCTGATCGGCCTGGGGACGCATGAGCTGGGGGGGATCCGCGAGTCGCGCGTCGCCGCTTGTGTCACCGACATTCTCTATTCCGGTGACTGGCTCGTGCCGCATCTCCAGGGAAAGCCACGGCTCGAGAAGCCCCCCATCCCGTACTGGATCATCGCCGCCGCCGCGGTCGTCACCGGCCGGTGGAACCTCTGGATGCTGCGGGTTCCCGGGGTCCTCATGACGGGCATGGTCTTCTGGAGCGTTTATCGCATCGCGGCCGACGCGCGCGGTCGTCGCGCGGGGCTCTGCGCCGCTCTCTTCCTGGCGTCCTCGCTGTTCTTTGTGCACGAGGTGCGGCAGCCGAGCTCCGATCTGTTCCTGATCTGCTTCGGCTCGGCGTCGCTCGCCGCCTGGTGGTGCGGGTACCGGCGGCCAGCGGCCCGGCTGGCGTGGTGGCTCGCGTCCGGCGCTCTGGCGGGACTGGCATGCGAGTGCAAGGGACCGGTCGCTCTCGCCGTGCTGGGGCCGCCGCTGATCGGCTTCTTGCTGTGCGAGCGGCAGCTGCCGATCCCACGCTCTCGTGCCGCCCTGCTCGGCTGCGCGGCGGCGCTGGCCGGCGCGCTGATCTGGCCCGTGGCCGTGCTCGGCCGAACGCCCGACGCCTGGCTCGTGTGGTTTTCCCAGCTGGACACGATCGCGGTCCAGCCGGATCCGAACGAGAAGCTGTTCTTCTACTATCTCCTGCAGTGGCCGGCGTACCTGTTCCCGTGGAGCGTGTTCAGCGTGGTGTCGGTCGTGGCCGGCGTGCCCTTCGGCAAGCACCGGCCGGCTCCCGCCGAACGGTTCGCATGGCTCTGGTTCGTGGGGAACCTGGCGGTCTTCTCCTGCTGCAGTGTGCGCAAGCTGCACTACCTGGGCCCGGCGGTGCCGGCGCTGGCGATCCTGGCCGGCGCGTTTGCGGCGCGCCTCAGCGCGGCGCCCGTGCGCGCGCGGTGGGCGGACTACGCCACGCGGCTCCAGTTTCTCCTGCCCATCCTGGGCGGCCTGGGCCTTGCCGCCTTCTGGTGGCGGCGGCCCGACCCGGCCGGCCGGGCGGGAATGATCGTGGCGCTTGCGTTCGCCCTAGGCGCGCTGGCCTGCCGCATCGGCGCGAAGCGATCGCTGGCCGGAGCCTGGACGGCGATGAGCCTGCTCACGGCCGGCGCGGCTGGAACGACATTCGCGCTGGGCGGGCGGCTCGGCGATGCCCCGGTGCATCACGACGCGTTCGCGCTGCGACTTCGCGCACAACTGCCGAGGGACGCCGAGATCTACTTCTGGGGGGATCTCGATCCGTCGTACTGGTTCTATCTGGACAACCGCATCCAGCCGGTTTCCGAGTTCGCACGGCGGCACCACCCGGACCGGCCGGCCTATTTCCTCGCATCCGCCGCGGACTTCGAACTCGAGCCGCAGCTCGCCAGGCAGCTTGACATCGTCGCCATGGAGCCGAGCTTCGCCAAAGACAAGTTCCGTACCGTGCTGGCTCGGCCGCTCGATCGCGTCGCCGGCCTGCCCAGGACCACGCCGTAATGGAAGCGCGCAACGCAAACCGGACCCCGGCCGAAACCGGAGCCCGGTGCGTTGTCGCCGTCGTACGCACTCCGTGTCCGGGTCGGCGTCCCGGAGCGAGCGGCAATTGCGCCGAGGCGATGAACATCCTGGCCCTGCCCGCGCACACGGTCCAACGCGGGGGTGCCTTGAGGGACCGCAGGGGCAGAGCCAGACGGAGCAGGGACGCAAGAAGGATGCCAGGCGGCCAGGAAGAATGGTCGATCCGCTCGGAGTGGCGCAGGACGCTCGTGCGTCGGGTCTTGCGCGAGCGCCGCCGCATCGCGCGGTTGACACGCGTGGACAGGCCGCTCACCAAGAGATCCGCTGCGTGGTGAACCGACCGGCAGCGCGGCGGTTCCCGCACCACCCGGACACGGCCGAGGCCGTCAGTAGCGCCGCTCCAGCCCGATGCCGGTGCAGCCGCTCTCGGGGTCGATGAACGACTGGACCTCCATGCCACAGAAGCTCGCGTGGTGCCGGGACGCCACCGTACGGCCGATGACATATCCCAGCGCGGCTCCGAAGACCACGTCCGAAAGATCGTGCTCGCGGTCGTCGATCCGTTCCCACGCGACGAGCCCGGAGAGGACGTAGGCGGGAATGCCGATGCGGTGGCCGTAGTATTCATCGAGCACGGCGGCGAACGCGACGCTCGACGATACGTGCCCCGACGGGAAAGCGCCCCCTGCGAAGTCCGGCTGCCCGTTGGGGGCTCTCGTGTTTGTTGCCACCTTCAGCAGGACCGTGCTCGCGCCGGTGAGCGCCAGCGCGTCGAACAGCGTCCTGCTCAGCTCGTGGGCCTCGACGTCTTGCGTGGCCAGGCTGTAGGCATAGAGGCCGGTGATGGCCGCGAACTGGTGGCCGGGGTTGCCGACGGCCGCCAGCGCGTCCGACCCCTTGCCCCACCGATTGGGATGGCGGCGGGTGTTTGCAGCCACCCGGTCATCCAGCTTGTCGTGGATAGCGAACGACGCGCCGCCGGCGATCAGCAGGATCGCGGTGTTGTCGAAAGTCCAGACGCTCTCGAGGTCCGACCAGAGGTCGCACCGCAGGTTCGCCAGATCGTCGTGCAGCGAAAACGGTGCGGGCGCGCAGGCGGGCTCGATGCCGGCCGCGCGGGCCAACTCGGATGAAGACGAACCGGACGGGTCGGGTGGATCGACAAACGGATGGTTCGGCAACCAGGCGCCCGCCGGCACCACGTCGGCGGCGTCGGGTCGCTCCGCGGCTTGGTCGAGGGCGGTTTGCTCCGCCGCGGTCGGAACCGCCGGCGGTCGGGCGCGATCGCCACCGCGGTCCACGGCGGATTGCGCCAGGGTGCGGCCGGGCGCGGCGCAGCCCAGCACCAGCGCCAGCAGCGGGATGCCCACCGCGGCGCGCCAGAACTCGAACCGGTCGTGCGCGCGGCAACCGCCGCACGAGGCGGTTCTTCGGTTGTGCCCGCTCGCGCCCGAAGCGTTCGCCTGGAACGCTCGTCGCGCAGTCCACCAGCGAGACATGGCGGATTCCGTCCCTGTTCTCGTGCGACGATGCTTTATACCTTCACCTCGGACCGCTCCGGACGCACCCCCGGGTACCGCGCGCGTATCGCCGCGATTTCGGCCGCGATGAAGTGGTCGACCTGCTCGGGAGCTCGGCCGACGAATTTTTCCGGGTCCAACACCGTATCCAGGTCGATCGAGCGGAAGGCCGGGTCTTGCTTGAGCCGGGCGAGCAGGTCGTTGGGGCGACCGTGCTCTTTCACTTCCGCGGCCGCCGCCATGCTGTGACGGCGAATCCGCTCGTGCAGGTCCTGCCGGTCCCCCCCGGCAGCGACGGCCGCCATCAGCACGTTCTCCGACGCGATGAATGGCAGCTCTTCGGCGACGTACCGCCGCATCACTTCCGGGTAGAGGACGATTCCCTGCACGATGTTCAAGTAAAGCCGCAACGCCGCGTCGGTTGCCAGGAAGGCCTGCGGCAGCGTCAGCCGCCGGTTTGCACTGTCGTCGAGTGTTCGCTCGAACCACTGGGTCGCGCAGGTCGTGGCGGCCACGGAGGCAAGCCCCATCGTAAAACGGCTCAGTCCGCACAAACGCTCGGCGCGCATGGGGTTGCGCTTGTAGGCCATGGCCGACGAACCGATCTGCTCCGGCTCAAACGGCTCCTCCATCTCTTTTCGGCTCGCAAGCAGCCGCAAATCTGTTCCAAATTTGTGCGCCGATTGCGAAATTCCGCTCAAGACGTCGAGAACCTGGCTGTCGACCTTCCGGGTATATGTCTGCCCGGTAACGGTATAGCTTGCCGAGAACCCCATCTTTTCCGCAATCAGCCGGTCGAGGCGTTCCACGCGCGCGTGGTCGCCGCCGAACATCGCCAGGAAACTGGCCTGGGTACCCGTCGTGCCCTTCACGCCGCGGAAGCGCAGCGCGCCCAGCCGGTGCTCGACTTCCGCCAGGTCGAGCACCAGATCGTAGCACCAGAGCGTCGCCCGCTTACCGACGGTCGTCAGCTGGGCCGGCTGCATGTGGGTGAGCCCCAGGCAGGGGAGTGCGCGGTGCCGCACGGCAAACTCCGCCCACGCATCGATGACGCGCACCAGGCTGTCCCGGAGCATGCCGAGCCCCTCGCGCATCAGGATCAGGTCCGTGTTGTCCGTGACGTAGGCGCTGGTCGCTCCCCAGTGGATGATGGGCCGGGCTTTGGGACACTGTTCTCCGTACAGGCGGACATGGGCCATGACGTCGTGGCGCACCCGCTCCTCGATCTCAGCGGCGCGGCGCAGGTCGATGCTGTCGAGCTGCGCGCGGAGCTCGGCGATCTGCTGCGGCGTCACAGGCAGGCCGAGCTCCGATTCGGCCTCGGCGAGCGCCACCCAGAGCCGTCGCCAGGTGGAGAATTTGCGTTGCGCGCCCCAGAGCGCGCTCATCGCGCGGCTCGCGTAGCGGCTGATGAGCGGGTTGTCGTAAGCCGAGTCTTGTTCCATAGGGGGTAGAGAAAGGGAAACGGGCGAAAAAGGGAAGAGGAATGACGCTCAGCTCTTGGGCGCTGGGGCGGGCTGCCCGGCAGGGGCGGCATCCGGCTTCGCCTGGTCCTCGCCGGCCGCCAGCTGCGCCGCCTCCTGCTCGGACTTCAGCTCGTCCTCGAGGTTCTCGACGAGCTCGTCGAACTCGTCCTGCTTGAGGTACGCCTCGATGATGTCCTCGGTCTCTGAGAACATCCGCAGCACCTTGGGGGTCTGGGGCTTGTCACCGCGGAGCCGGGCCGCATACTTGCGGGCGTCCGCGAGCTTCGCCATGACCGCGTCGTGGCTGGGGGATGCCTTGAGCATCTTCAGCATCTGGTCCCCTTCTTTCCAGAGCTTCTTCTCGATGGCCTTCTTGATCTGCATTTCGAAGATCTTTCGCCGCGCCACCTCGTCGATGATCTGTTCCTGGACCGCGACCACTCGCCCCTCGATGTCCAGCCGGACGGCATCGGGGTGGATGGCCAGGTCGGGCTCTTCGCCGGCGCCGGGCAGGACCGGGACGCGGGCCATGGTGTCGCGTCCGTGGCGCACGAACACCGTGACCAGCCCTGGCCCCTGGCGGCTCGAGGGGATGGCGATGCGGCCGTCGAGGTCGGTGGTGCCGAGCGGCAGCGAGACGCCGGATCGGCGGTCCGTCAGCACCTCGACGTCCATGGCGGCGAGCGGCGACTGGTCCGCGTCGTACACGACCCGTAGCTCGGTCGATCCGCCCGCCGTGCGCGCCGCGATGAGCTGTACTTCGTTCGCATCCCGCGGCAGAGCGGGGATCGAGCTGGTCAGCGCCGAGATCACGTTGCAGGTGACCAGCGACCCCTGCTGGTGGTCGGTCTCGTAGAACGTCCAGGCGATTGGGCGGATGCCGGTCACCTCCCCCTCCTCGTTGAGCACGGTCCGGACGCCGCGGAACAGCGTGCCCTTGTCGATGAACTGCAGGGCGACCGGGTAGCGTGCGCGGGGATCCACGGCGGCGGGATCGAGCGCGGGGAGGCGGCCGGCCTTGACGCGGATCGTGAGCCGGCGCGCGTCGCCGGAATCGACCTGGGCCAGCGGCGAGAACATGCGCGCGGCGAGCAGCAGGAGCTCGCGGGCGATCTGCGCCGGCTCGCGCGCGGTGCCCTGGAAGACGGGCCCCCAGCGTCCCAGCGCCGTATCGAACTCGCGCGCCGCCAGGATGAAGCGGTCTCCCGCCGCGCGGACACCGAACACGAAAAGTTTGTCCTGCCCCTCGGCGTACGGCCCGACCCGCGCGTCGTCGAGCGACTCGATGGCGGCGGCCGAGAGGGCGTCGAGCTCGGCCGACGCGTCGCGGGTCTCGACCTGCCAGGCGTCGCCGACGAAGGCGGCGGCGTGCGAGCGGAAGCGACGCAGCACGGCCTCGCGCAGCCGGCTGCTCAGGGCATCGCCGGAGAATGAGAACACCGCGCGGATTCGGTACGGCTCTTCGTCGAACGGCAGGAGCTTGGGCGCCGCCACCATCTCCTCCGCGGCGGACACCGTGCCCTGCGCGTCGGCGGAGGCGGCTGCCGAAGTTGCTTGCGCCGGCCCGTCCTGGTCGGCGCGCGGCGCGCGGGCGGGGGCGAGCACGGCGCCAAGAGCCAGCACGACGGCGGCGCGCCCGAGCGCGCTCGCGGCGCGCCCGGCCCGCTGCCCGGAAGCGGCCCCCAAGGTTGTGGCTGTCTCGTGGCTTGCAGGGCTTTCCGGCCTCAACCCCCCCCTTGCGAAGCGGGGGACCAGGGGGGATATCCGCGTCACAAAAGGAGGACAAAAGACCGTAGGCATCTTTTCATCCGCCCAGGCGGGGGCTGTGACGCGTGGAGCGCATGGCGAGCCATCGCGCGCGCCAAGCCGGAGCGGCGACCGAGGCACCGGGGCGTGGCCGCGCAACGGATCCGGCCGAGCCGTGCCGTGCCGCGCTATTCGGGATCCTTGCGGAACCATGGGTCTATCTGCCAGTTCTCCGCGTCCTGATAGAAAGCGAGCGACCCAGCCACGAACCCGTGCAGCCGCTCGTGGTAGGCGTAGTAGTCGTTGAGCTGCCAGAGCGGGAGGATGGCCACGTCGTCGCGTGCCTCGCGCTGGAGCAGGCCCAGCTTCTCGCGCGCCTCGGCCCAGCCGGTAGTCAGCTCGAACTCGCGCAGGGTCTGGCGCAGCCAGGCGCTGGCGCAGTTCGGCATGGCCATCCCCTCGCGCGAGATCGGCGGGCCCAGGCAGATGACGCGAGCGGCGTCCAGCACCGGGTCGCGCACGTAGTGGATGCGATACACCAGGTCGAAGCGGCGGCCGAGCGCCACGTCCTCCTCGAGCGCTTGCAGCGGGCGCGGCTGGAGGTCGATGTCGATCCCCACTGCTTTCCAGTAGACCTTGAGGAACTGGCACGCTTCGCGCGCCTCCTCGGTGTCCGGATAGTGCAGGGTGAACAGGAGCGAGTCGAGTCGCAGCTCCTTCTTGGCGACGTCGACCAGCCCTAGGGCGAGCACCGGGTCGAAGCCCCAGGGCTCGAGCTCGGCGTCGTAGGCGTAACTCCCCTTGGGGAACGGGCCGTTGGCCAGGTCGTTCCCCTCGCGCGGCGTGCCGTCGTCGAGCTTGGTGGCGTCGGCCGGGCTGAGCCGCAGCAAGGCCTCGTCGAGGATCGCGCGGCGGTTGATCGCGTACGCCATGGCGCGGCGGAGCGTACGGCTGTGGAATTCGTAGCGCCGGAAGTCGAACGAGATGACGTGCAGGGCGGGGATCGCCCCGTGCGCGATGCGGATGTCGGGCCGCGCGCGCAGCTTCTTGAGCTGCTGCGCGTTCACGTGCCCGAGCAGGCTGACATCCCCTTTCATCAACGCCGCCGCCGCGTCCTTGCCCGTCGCGTAGCGCCGCTCGATGATCTCGCGGATCTTCGGCTGGCCGCCGAAGAAGTTCTCGTTCGCCTCGACCACCGCCTCCACGCCGAGCTTCTTCGAGACGGCGCGGAATGGCCCGGCGCCCACCGCCACCGTGCGCTCGCCGGATGCCTCCGGTCGATCCGCGGTGATCTGGTGCCCGGCGGCCAGGTTGAACAGGAAGTTGGCCTGCGGCCGGAGCTGGATGCGCCGCAGGTCGACCACCACTTCGTTGAACGCGGGCACACTTACCCCGGCCAGCGCGCTGGCCAGCGCTGCATCGTAGCTGGGCAGGTCCGGATCGGTGCGCGCGGTGATGGACCGGGCCACGTCCATGGCGGTAATGGCCTTGCCGTCGGACCAGCGCAACCCCGACCGCACGCGCAGGCGGACGCGCCGGTTCAGCTCTTCCAGTTTAAAATCCGGCGCGATCCGGCTGGTGAACTGCGTGTTCTCGCCGATTCCTGAGATCTCCATGAGCGGCACGTGCAGCAGCCGCGCCACCCGCGCGTCGGGCGAGCCGGGGGGCGCCCACGGGCCGAACCGCTCGGGCAGTTCGCGCACGCCGACGGTGAGGATCGGGTACTTGCGGAAGATGCGGGCGAAATCCGCGTCGAGGCCGGGCAGGGCGGGCCAGATGTCCGCGGCCTGCGCGATCAGCAGGCACGCCTCGCGCAGCGTCCCGGCCGCCTCCTTGTCGCGCGCCGCGCGCTGCCGCTTCTCCGCCTCGCCGCTGAGCCGCCTGCGCAACTGCCGTGCGGTGTCGTTGTCCGGGTAGTCCTGCTCGAGCTTGAACAGGTAGTACCGCGCGTCCGCGTACTCGCGCTCGTCGAACGCCGCCTCGGCCAGGCTCTTCACCGCGCGGGTCATCGCGTTCTGGACCTCGGGGTAGCCCGGGTTGAGCTGGCTCAGCTCGTGCAGGCGATCGATCGCCAGCTTGTACTCGGTCTGCGCCATCCGGTTGGCTGCCTCGAAGTACAGGAAGTCCTGCATCTTCTTGGAAAGAGTGGGCCAGTTCGGATCGCGCTTCCGCGCGGCGTAATAGAAGTCGAAGGCCAGGTTGCCGTCCTTGGTCGCGACCTTGTCCCCCTGCTCGATGAGCAGGTCCTCCCAGTGCTTGATCGTGTCGATTCTCTGGCGAACGATTTCGAACTCTCTGCCGTCGCCGCCGGAGAGCCGGATGCGCACGTGCGGCTCGAGCGGCTCGGGCTTGTCCTTGGTGGGGTGCAGCGGCAGCGGACGCGGCTGGAGCTCGTCGGACACGACGTCGAACGTTGGCGGCTTCTCGCCCGCCTTCTCTGCCTTCATGACAATGCGGTCGAACGGTTCGAGCTTCTCGAGCCAGTCCTCGGGCTTGAGCGCGTCGATGTTGTGCAACACCGGGACGTCGATCGGCTCTTCCGGCTGCTTGCTGCTGTCCTCGGCCCCCTTCTTCGACGCGGCGGGAGCCTGCTGGGCGCGCGCCGGGGCGAGCAGGCCGGCGAACGCCAGGCTGGCCAGCGCCGCGACCAGCGCGGCGATCCCGCGGCCGCGTAGGCTCAGTCTGTTTGAGGATCGCATCCGCTTTCTCCCACTCGGTTACGAGGCGCGACGCGCCACCCCACCCCACTGCGCTGTCGCTTGTCGCCGCGGAGCGGCGGGCTCGTAGTGCCCCGATTTATCGGGGGCCGTTTGGAGTGCCGCGATCTATCGGGGCCATCGTGACCGCGTCCATGCAGTCACCACGAACACCGCATGAATGCGGTTACTACAAACGCCTCGCCGTTGAACCTCTCCTGTCGAACGGGCGCTGCTCCGCGGCTCGTTTTACTTCGATGCCGTGGGTGGCTTGAGCACGTTCAGGCTCGTGTCGCTGCCCGGAACGATGAGCAGCTCGCCGAGTGCCAGGACGCCATCGGAGAGCGGCTGCCCCATGGTGACCGTTCCGCGCTCTTCGCCGCTCGCGAGCGCCAGAGCGCGCACCCTGCCGCCGCGCGTGGCGAGATAGACGGTGTCGGAGCGCACGAGCGGCGGGCCGGCGAGCGTCTCGCCGTCGAGCGGCGCCTTCCAGGCCAGCTGGCCCTGGGCGTCGAGGCAAAGGAGCTCCTTGGTTCCCGCCGTTACGAAAATGTGCGCGCCCGCCGCGACGGGAGGTTGCGTGCTAGGCGCGGCGAGCGGCCACTCGCCCGTCTGCGCCAGCGTCTCGGCGTCGAGCACGCGGAGCACGTTGTCCGCGTCGACGCAGGCGATGATGCCGCCTGCGGTCGCCAGGCCCCCTCGCACCGCTTTCGCCAGCGTGGTGTCATCCCGTTTCGCGAGGTGCGGCTGCGGCTCCTGGCGTGCCTCGATGCGGTACACGCGCCCCGCGTTGTCGGCGGCGATCACGATACGCTTGTCGGTCACGGCCAGCCCGCGCCACTCGAGCGGCTGGCCGGCGACCAGCGGCGGCTGGAACGGTTCGCCCAGCTGCTTGCCGGTCTCCGGGGCGATCCAGTGAATTCGCCCGTCGCCACCGGGCACGAGCATCGCCTCGCCGAAGGGGACGACCGGCCCGGCGAGCGACGCGGGCAGGTCGATCGGCCGGGGCGTGCCGCCGCCGGCGGCGGGCCAGACGTAGAGCTGGCGGGATTCGCCGCCCGGCGCGAAGACGGCCGAACCGTTCGCGAGCACGACCGCGGGGTACGGCGCCGTTTCCCCCGCGCCGAGCTGGATGTGCGCCGCCGGTTGCTCGATCACTCCCCCGGCGGCGAGCGTCGTGGACGGGATGCGGTACACGTCGCCGTCGCGTGCCACGGCCACGAGCTCGGGATCGCCAGTGCCGACCGGGGCGGCCGAGAGAACCCCGGCGCCGAGCCGCGCCTCCCAACGTGTTTCGAAGCTGCCGCTGTCGAGCGCGGTGAGCAGCACGGCACGGCTGCCGGGTAGACGCGTGGCGACGAAGATCGTCTTGCCGCGCATCTCGAGCGGCTGGGCGCTCGCCCCCTGGACCTTGTCGATGTTGCCGCCGGTCGCGCTCAGCTTTTGCTGTTCGAGCTTGAGGTCGTAGTGCCGCACCTTGTTGCCGGCGACCACCAGGTCGCGGTCAGTGTAGGCCAGCGAGTAGGCGGGCCCGCGGGGCGCCGGGGTCGCGGGCCCGGCGGCCGACGTGACTTTGGCGAACCCCTCCGCCTTTTCGGGCGCGCCGGCGCTGAAGATCTCCACCGCCTCGGTGTCGCTCGCCACGAACATGAGGTTGCCGCGCACCGACGGCGTGTGGTAGACCCAGCCGTTCATCGGCGCCATCCGCTGGATCTCCTCGGCGCTCGCGTAGTTGGCCGCGAGCAGCAGCACGCGGATGCGGCAGGTCGCCGGTGTGATGTTCTCGCAGAGCACCAGGTACCGGTTCATGCGCAGCGGTGCGGCGAGGATCGAATCGGGGCGGTGCGCCAGGTAGAAGATCGCGTCGCAGCGCGGCGGGCTGTCCAGGGTGATGACGTAGAGATTCGCCTGCTCGCCGAGCTGGTAGAGGTGCTGGCCGGCGGGGTCGGCCGCCGGGGTGGTGGCCAGGCGTTGGCTGCCCATGACCAGGCGGCCGTCGATGCGGCCGGTGGCCGCGTCGATCCAGACC
>JBGPMX010000022.1:0-15745 GCA_041487215.1 Planctomycetia bacterium
GCGCGCGATCGGCGCGCGGGACGTGGGGGATAGGTGCGGCCGGGCGGGCCGCACCGGCGCTCGTTCGAGATGCGCGGCAGCGGATCGGCCCATCCTGCCAGCTCGGGCGTTGCCGGCAGGCGACCGCCCGGCACCGCCGCGCTGCTACTTGCTCTGCTCCAGCCGCTTCATGTGACGCCCCTGGTAGTCCACCCAGGCGGCCAGGCGCTGCCGCAGCGCGCGGCAGCGCTCGGGCTCTGCGCCGGCCAGGTTGCTCTGCTCGGAGGGGTCGCGGCCCAGGTCGTACAGTTCCTCGCGCCCCCAGGTCACGTTGAGCATGTACTTCCAGTGTTGCTCGCGCACCCCCAGGATGTAATCGTCGTGCGCACCGTAGGAGTACGCACGGGGAGGGTGGTCGGGATCGAACAAGCTGCGGCCCTGCCAGGGGCCCGGCGGCGCGATGCCCAGCAAATCGGCGATGGTCGGATTGAGATCGACGTGCGCGCCGATGGTCGCCGGCCGCGTGCCGGCGCCAGGCATCCTCGGGTTCCAGAGGATGAGCGGAACGTTCACGTCCTCCTGGTAAATCCGGCCGGTGTGACCGAACCCCGGGTGCGGCTCGTTGAACGTCTCGCCGTGGTCGCCCGTGATGAGAACCACGGTGTCCTCGGCCAACCCGCGTTCGCGCAGGGCGTCGAAGAGCCGGCCGAGCTGCGCGTCTTCCTCGTGCAGCACGTTGAGGTACAGATCCAGATCGTAGGCGTCGTCCGGCGGGTCGTCCCCGAAGAAATCGATCTTCTCCTGCCCCGGGCTCAATTCGTAGGGATGGTGCGTCTGGATGGTCCAGGCGAAGAGGAAAAACGGACGCGTGCGATCCTCGTCGATCCAGCGCAGCATGCCATCGACCAGACAGCGGTCCTCGACGCCCCACGAGAAGAGCCGGGGGCCGCAGCCCAGGCTTCGGAAATCGATCGCGCGATCGAAGCCCCGGTTCGCGACGAACCGCCCCTGGTTCGCGTAGTCGTTGTCCCCGGCCGTGACATAGAGCGTGCGGTAGCCACGTTCGCGCAGTACCTGGGCCAGCGTCGTGCCGGGCAGACCGGGAAACTCCACAGTGTACTCGCGCCAGCTCAGCCCAGGGTAGGTGGACAGCAGCAGCGCGAAGAGTGAGTTCGCCGTGTTGCCCACGTGGCAGTAGAAGTTGTCGAACACCAGCGCGTGCTTGGCTTCCTGCTCGAGCCGCGGCGTGGTCGCGTACTTGCTGCCGTAGAGGCTGAGGTAGTGGGTGGCGACGGACTCGAGCACCACGATGATGACGTTGCGCGGGGCCGGGGCGAACCGCAGCGCCGCCGGTGGGTCCCCCTGCGCGCGCTCCGCCACCGTCCGGAAATCCCCCAGGTATTCGGGCGGGAAATCCTCCGCGAATTGCACGCTGTGCCCACCCAGGAACTCGGTGATGCACGAGCTGACAAGAACCCAGTGCGGGTTGTCACAGATCCGGCGGTCGTCGCGGTCGGACCACATCGAGCCCGCCGCCTGCGCCGCCCATGCGCCGTAGCCGACGAGCACGCTGGCACCAAGCGCCTGGAACATCCGGGCGCGGCGGGTCCGCTGCGCGGCCAGCCACCGCGCCGAGGCGATCGTGAGGGCGAGATAGACGAGCGGGGTGAGGACGAGCGCGGTCAGGAGCATGGGCGTGGCGAACGCCCCCACCGAGGAGCGCATGTTCGTAATATCACCCGCCAGGTAGAGCAGCGGGTACGTGAGCGGCGAGCGCATGTAGGCGAACACCTGCACGCTCACGACCGCGTACGTCACGGCCACGCACCCCAAGAAGACGAGCAGCGCCCAGGCGGAGCGTCGCAGCCGCGGCCGGGTGGCCAGAGCAGCCAGCGCCGCCTGGAAGACCAGGCCCAGCACCACGACGAAGAGCACGTCCGCGCGCGCGATCACCGCCACATCACGCGCGTACTCGACCAGGCCCGGCCCCGAGAACTCGGGCACACCCAGGTACACCGCTTTGGACGCGACCAGCACGACGCCCATCCAGAAGCAAGGCCAGAACGCGGCCGGGCGCCGGCACGCGTCCGCCAGAGCGACGCGCGGGCCGAGCGCGCCGCTCGGGGCGGCCGGGGCGGGTGCGGGTGCGAACTTTTCGTCAGGCAAGCGCATGGGTTCCACGTTACGAAATTCACCGCCGCTCGGGGAGTGCTCTTCGATGCATCTACCTGCCGACTTCGGAAGTCTTCGTCTCTGCGCCCCACCGACTTCCGAAGTCTTTCTCTTCGGCTCCGTCCCCCGGAAAGACTTCCGAAGTCTTTGCTTCCGCGCTGCACCGAAAGGCCTGCCCGCGCACCCGTCGAAGCCGGAGCAGAGTTACGCCGTCTCCGCTTCGCGTTGGCCGCCCTGGAGCGATGCCAGGGCGCGCGGCAGCTCGGTGTAACTGATCCGCTCGATGCTCTGCTCGGCCAGCAGATCACGCACGCGCGGGTCGCACAGCGTCGCGATCTCCCACGCGCGATCCGCGTCGTAGACGGACCGGAACGCGGCATCGCGGTAGCCGGGGTGGCAAGCGATCTCGGTCACGCCGTGGGGCACCTCGTGGCGCAGGATGGCGGCCAGCGCGTCGACGCTCACGTGCTCGGGCTGCGAGACACCGTGCTCCCACTGCGCGTAAAAACCGCCCACGTAAGTGACTGGTCCGAACTCGCGCAGCGGCAGGCGGTGCTCGTCGGCCAGGGCGCGAAACGCGTCCAGCGCCGGCCGCTCCCGATGCACGTGCTGGTGCGAATCGAGATGGGTCGGCAGCCGCCCCATGAGCTCGATGAAGCGATCGAACTGACGCCGCAGCTCGGCGGCACAGGCGGCGGGATCGTCGCTGTCCACCAGCCGGTCCCCCTCGTTCGTGAAGTTCACGTGCAGCCCGACGGACAAGCGCGGAGCGTCGGCCGCCATGCGCACGGCCTCGCCCGTGGCCGGGGTGTTCACCATGAGGCTGGCGCTGGTGAGCACCCCACGCTGGTGCACCTCAAGGATGCCGCGGTTGATGCCCCCGCTGTAGCCGAAATCGTCCGCGTTGAAGATCGCGAATCTCACAGGTTCACGTCATCCAGGAACTTCCGGCACACTCGGGTCGCGTCGAGGTACTCGAGCGCGATGTCACGCGCGGCCCGGCAGGCAGCGGGGTAGTCGGATTCGATCGTGTCGATGGCGGCGAGAATGTCATCCATGGTGCGGAACGGGAACAGCCCCGCGCCGCAGGGCAGGAACTTGCCGAACGCGGTGTCCTGCGCGACAACCGGCTTGCCGCACGACAGGTAGCAGGCGTCGCGCTCGCTGAACCAGCCGCTGCGCAGCCGCACGTTCTGGTCCTTGGCCACGGTCCACTCGGCGCGCGACGTGCGGAATTTCTCCTGATACCCCCAGGGATCGAGCGACATGGCGAACGGGCTGGACAAACGCCAGCCGTTCTCCAAGAGACGTCGCTTGTCCGGCTCGTCGTCGATGTTGATGCAAAGCTCGAATGGGACAGCGGGGCGGAGCCGCGGCAGCTCCAGGAACTTGAGAAACTCGTGGTGCTTACTCCAGAAATAGGTCTCGCCGCGCCAGGCGATGTCCTTGCCCGCTTGCTTCCAGTTGCCGATGGTCGTGTACGGCACGGCGTGGGGATCGAAGGCCATGGCCCAGAGATCGGTGTCGATCGGCCGCCGGGTGCGCACGTAGTGGAAGCCGCCGAGCGGCACGCCGCAATCCGGTTCGCCGTAGTTCTCGCCCAATGTAACGATGGTGTCGTGCTCGGAGAAGACGTCAAACGTCTTCCGCTTGCCGTTGGCCAGCTCGAGCTGGTTGGTCACCGGGTCGGTTTCCAGGTAGATGCGTCGTCGCACCGCCCGGTGGTCGTCGTTGAGCACGCTGGCGCCGCAGATATTCAGCAGCGCGTCGGCGCGGCCATACAGCGCCAGGAGCTGAGCGTGCGACATGCCGTGGCATTCGTCGCGGCCGCGCCAGAGCGGGCGGTACGCCCAGCGGTGCTCGAGCCCGATGCTCTTCATCACCCGCGCCACGTAGGCGATCGCGTAGCTCGGATCCTCGCTCACCGCGTTCTGCACCGGGTCGTACGGCCAGGTGTCGTCGTCCTCGACGTAATAGACCTCGACGCCGAGCTTGTGGAAGCCGCACATCCAATTGATGTAGTCCCAGGTGACGCCGCCGAACGGGCAGCGCCCCATCATGCCCAGGATGACCAGCGTTTTAGGGTTTGCCATGGGTCAGCGCGCCACCGGCTTTACGCCGGCGGCTTCTTGGCCGGCAGGGAAATGGCGAGGTTCCTCCACGCCGCGTGCCCGAGTCCCCCGGCTACGCGGGCGGGGTCAGCGCCGGCTCGCCGTCCGCGGCGTCGGGGCTGAGCGCGTGCCGCTGCCAGAGCCCGTGGTACGGGCCGCGCCGGGCCAGCAGTTCGTCGTGCGTCCCCTGCTCGACGATCCGCCCGTCATCCAGCACGACGATGCGGTCCGCCATGCGCGCGGTGCTCAGCCGGTGGGCGATGATAATCGCCGTCTTTGCCTCGAGCAGCGTCTCGATGTGCCCCCAGACGAGCGCCTCGGTCGCGGTGTCGAGCGAGCTGGTCGGCTCGTCAAAGATCAGGATCGGAGTCTCGCGGAGCAGGGCACGGGCGAGCGCGAGACGCTGCCGCTGGCCACCCGAGAGCGTCATGCCGTCCTCCCCGAGCACGGAGTCGTAGCCCTGCGGCAGCGCCATCACGAACCCCTCGGCCTCGGCGCGCCGGGCCGCCTCGCGGATTCGCTCGAGCGCGGCGTCCGAGCCGAAGGCGATGTTATCAGCAACCGTTGTGTGGAAGAGGATCGGCTCCTGCAGCATCAGCGTCACCTGGCGGCGCAGCGAGGCCAGCTGCACGTCGCGCACGTCGTGGCCATCGATGAGCACGCGGCCCTGCTGCGGATCAAAGAAACGCGGCACCAGGCCGGCGAGCGTCGTCTTGCCCGCCCCGGTCCGGCCGACCAGTGCCACCGTCTCGCCCGGCTCGATCCGCAGGTCGATGTCGCAGAGCACGGGCGGGCCGTCGCCATACGAGAACGTGACGTGGTCGAGCGTGATCTCGCCGCGCACCGGCCCGAGCGGCCGCGCGCCCGGCGCGTCTCGGATGTCCGGCAGCACGTCGAGCACCGCGAAGGCGCGCTCGAGCCCCGCACGCGACGCGCTGAGCTCCGCCAGGTTCTGGCTGATCTCGTGGATCGGGTTGTACAGGTCCTTGAGGTAGTTGAGAAAGAGGATCAGGGTCCCCAGGCTGATCTGCGCCCGCATCACGTGTACGGCGCCCACGCAAATGATCACCGCGGGGCCCGTGGCCAGCAGCGAATCGACGACCAGGCCGAACAGGGTCTCGACGCTGTACAGGCGGAGGCTGAGCGCCAGGCTCCGCTCGCTGCCCCGCCGAAACTCGGCCACCGCGCGCTCCTCGCGGCCGTACGCCTGCACCAGCTTGACCGCCCCGATCGTGCTTTCGGCGCGGCAGTACAGCTCGCTCTCCGCCTCGCGCGACGCCGCGGCGTGCCCGTGAATGCGCCGGCTCAGGCGGCTGATGGCGAAGTACAGGAACGGGCAAACCAGGATCGTCATCAGAGCAAGCGGCAGGTCCAGGTACGCCATGACCCAGAACATGCCGATGAGCGTGAGCGACGCGGTCGCCAGAGGCAGCAGCCCGTTCATGACCACGGACTGAATCGAAAACGTGTCGGACATGACGCGGAAGAGCAGATCCCCCGCGCGCTGCTGGTAATGAAACTTGAGCGAAAGCTTCTGGAGGTGCGAGTAGAGCTGCGTGCGCAGGTCGTTCACCATGCGCTGGCCGATGTCGATCGTGATGTAGTTCGCGGCGAGCGCGCTGAGCCCGTGGAACATAGCGAACAGGATGATCGCGACGAAGGCCAGGACCAGCAGGTGCCCGGCGTTCCATCCCGCGAGCCAGGGCTGAAAAACGGCCGGTAGCCGGCCGGGGTTCCCCTTGGCCCATTGCTCGAGCCAATCCAGCACCAGCTTCTGCGGCACCGGCTTGATGAGCTCGAAGCCGATCCCGACCAGCAGCATGGCGAGCCCGCCGCTCAGCCGAGCGCGATGCGGGCGGAGATACCCCAGCACGCGTCTCAGCAAGGCCGGGTAGGTGATGGGGCGGTTTTCCATGACGGCAGGAGAACAGTCCGGACCGTGTAGCAGGCGCAGCGGAAATGACGCGCGCGGTAGTGCCGCATCGCTGCGCTCCTCTAAGTAGGTCCGCAGAAGAACGTAGGCTGCCGATCGGGCGTAGGTCAGGCTTTCCAGCCTGACAAGGCCGATGCCGAACCGAGTCAGGCTAGAAAGCCTGACGTGCCTCTTTCTGCGGACCTACTTAGCTATTCTACCCAAGCACGCCCTAAGACTCAGGGAAGGGCCACCCGGATGCTACCCCTCGGATCGCTGCTGGGTGACTCACGAGCACGCATTTCAGACCTCGACGGGCAGAGGCGGTCCCGGCACCACGGGGGGCTGCGGGACGGGGGCCACTTCCGCCGCGGGCACGGGAGCCGGCGCCGGGCGCGGCACGGGCTCGGGCGGCGGCGCCGGCTCGGGCGGAGTCGCCGCGCGGCGCAGCAGCTCGGGCTGGCCCACCACCGTCATGCCCAGGTCCGCAGCCACGGCCAGCACGCTGGCCACGACCGTCCGGTTCAGCTCGCGCCGCGCCGCGCGGAGCCGCCAGGCGATCACGGCGAACAGCGGGATGAGCGCGAGTTCCCAGCGATGCGCGGCAAACCAGCCCAGCATCAGCACGTACCACAGGAAGAACATCAGGGCGTTGTAGAACAGCGTGGCACGCAGTCGGAGGCGGACGCGGGTGAGCAGCTTGCCGCCCCCGTGATCCTCGGTCACGGTGGTGAGGCTGACCTTGCACCAGCGGTCGCCGTGGAAGGTGATGTCGAACGGGCCCCAGCCCGGGTCGGCGCGCAGGTTCCAGCGGTGCTTCTTGGCGTGTGCCTGGAGCCGCTCGAGCAGCTCGAGCCGCCCCACGCCGTCCTCGCTCCACAATTCCAGCGTCTGGCGCCGCAAGAGCGGCGACGAGCGCTCCTCCCAGCTGCGCCGCAGCTCGCGAATCTTCTCCGGGATCTCGATGGTCCGGAACCGCGTGCGGTAGCGCGCCCAGGCGCGCTCGAGCGGCTGCGCGATGTGCATCGCCGTGATCAGCAGCCGGGACCACCAGCGCCGCTGGTGCGTGGGCGGCTGCGCCTGCCCGGCCACCAGGTACGCCACACTCAGCGTCGTGACCAGCATCACGATGGGCAGGATGAGCAGCGGGTTGGTCATCTGCGAGCCGAGCATGGCGACGAACGCCTCGTCGGGAGTAGCGTCCGGCGTGATCTTCGGCTTCATGGGCAGGAACGTGGGGTGAAAGACCTGCGCCAGGCCGATGAGCAAGCAGATCACCAGCCACCACTCGAGGCTGAGCGCCACGAGCGGCCACCAGAGCCGCGTCGGGCTGTACAGGGTCTGGAACAGGCCCGTGGCGAAGCGGCCGTAGTGGATCACCGGCTTGCCCACCGTCAGCCCCAGCCCCGCGCGCGTGTAGATGCGGCCCACCCAGGACGAGTCGGAGCGGAAGCCGCGGAACTTGTCCGGGTGGCGGCGTTTCAGCAGCGCCTCGGCCTCGCCATACCCCTTCTGCTGCTTGAGGTACGCGCGCACCGTACTGCGGCGGTGGTGCCACACGAAGCCGGCCGGGCTGTAGGCGATCCGGTCTCCCTGCGCCTGGAGGCGCCAGCACACATCGACGTCGTCCCCCGCCTTGGCGTAGATCGGGTCAAAGCCGCCGATCGAACGCAACCGATCGGCCCAGAACGCCATGTTGCACCCCGGGATGTGCTCGGCGATCTCATCGTCGATCAGGATGTGCGCGGGCGTCCCCGGGCTGGCCGACACGCAGGCGGCCACCGGGCCGTCGTGCGTCGGCAGCAGGTTCGGGCCGCCCACGGCCGCGGCGCCCGAGCGCAGCAGCTTGGACACCTGGAAATAAAGCCATTCCTCGTCCGCCACGCAGTCCGCGTCGGTGTAGGCGATGATCTCGCCGTCGGCGAGGTCCATGCCCACGTTGCGCGCTACGCTCAGCCCCTTGTTCCGCTGGTAGTGGTAGCGCACGGCCGGGAACCGCGCCGCAATCTCGCGCGTCCGGTCCGTCGAGCCGTCATCCACCAGGAGGACCTCGTAATCCGGGTAGTGCAGCCGGCCCAGCGAGTCCAGGCATGCCTCGAGCGTACTCGCGCCGTTGTACGAGCAGACCACCACCGAGACGCGCGGGTAGCGCTCCAGCGGCGGCAGCGGATCGCCGCGGAACGAAGCCGCCACGCGCTGGAAGACCGGCTTGGGGGTCCGGTCGCGCCGCACCAGGCCGAACGCCCAGTCGGCGATCTCGTGCCCCCCCGTGAACCACTCGTCGGTGAACGAAAACACGCAGCTGCCGGCCAGCCCGCCGCGGAACACCTCCTCCAGGTGCATGCCGACCAGCTCCGCCTGCTCGGCCTCGCCGTTGCGCAGCGAATCAATACCGTACTCGCCGAGCATGAGCGGCTTCTCGTCGGCCTGGTTCTGCAAGCGCGCCAGGTAGGCCGCGAACTTCTCACGGCTGTGCAGGTAGACGTTCATCGTGTAGAAGTCCACCGAGCACGGGTGCAGGTACTCCGTCGGGGGGAAGCTCGCGAACGTGACGAGCGACGGATCATCCTCGTACTTGGCCGCGTGCACCAGCTCGTCGAGGAATCGCTCCACCCGCGACGGGCCGTGCCAGCGCACGACGTCCGGCGGTATCTCGTTGGCAACGCTGTAGGCCAGAATCGCCTCGTGGCCCCGGCACGCACGCACCGCCTGGCGGATCGCCTCCCGCGCCGCTTTTTGATCCGCTTTGTAGTCAAGAAAACAACGGTGCTTTGACCACGGAATATCGACGAAGACCTTCAGCCCGTGTGCAGCGGCCTGGTCCAGCAGCGTCCGCGGGGGCGTGTGGTAGACGCGGAGGGTGTTGGCGCCGAGCTCGCGGAGCTGGCAGAAGTCCCGTTCCATCTGCTCCGGCTCCGGGAGCGGTTGCCCCGCCGCGTTGGGGCGGAACGGGCCGTAGGTCACTCCCTTGACATGAAACTTCTCCGCGCCGAGACGAAAAAACTTTCCATCGACACGGACGCGACCGGCCGGCGAGCACCGACCGCTGCCGCTCGGGACCGCACTGCGGCCGAACGCTTCTCCGTTATGACGCGGATGCGAGCGATCGGCATCAGCCACTGTGCCGTTCATGATTGGAAGCTTTCGAGCAAGCCGCCGTGGGCCGTTGGGCGTCGTGCCGACTGGGCGCGTGAGGCACGCTTCCTGCCGTCCTCGGTACGAAATCACTCGAGCCGAAGCTCAGTCAGGAACACCGGTTCCGTCCGTACGTCCCAAGAGGAAAACCGGGGTTGGGGCGATTGGGCGGGCAGGCTGGCAGGCCGCGAGTCGGCTTACCAGGCTTTCACAGTTTATACAGTTTTTGATCGAAGAGACCCGATGTCAACGCTTTCTTGCCGCTTTCTCGCGGCCACGGTCCGGGCACTCCCGTTGCGCCAGAAATGCTGCTCCAGTTGCTCGATATGCCGTGGCTGCCGACGGCGGCACATGGGCGGTTGAAACCGCGATCCGGCTATGTGACAATGGGATCCGAGCTTCCGGACCGCCAGCGACCATTCCCCTCTTGCGGCTTCCCCATGAAACTTTCGATCGTGATCCCGTTCTACAACGAGTCGGCGACGCTCGCCGCCCTGCTCGACAAGGTGCTGGCCGTGGACCTGGGGGCGGTCCAGAAAGAGATTATCGCGGTCAATGACGGGTCACGGGACGGCTCGGCGGAGATCGCCGAGCGCTATGCGCGCGAGCGGCCCGACACGCTGCATCTGCTGTCCCTTCCTGTGAACGGGGGAAAGGGGCGAGCCGTCATCGCCGGGCTGGCTCGGGCCACCGGGGACATTGTGGTGATCCAGGACGCGGACCTCGAGTACGATCCGGAGGATTACCGCAAGATCCTGGCCGCGTACGATGACCCGGCGGTGAACGCGGTCTTCGGGTCGCGCATCCTGGGCGCGCACGCGCACGTCAGCAACGGATCGAGCGGCCGGCGCTCGTACCACCGTTACTACTGGGGTGGCCGCCTGGTGACGCTGGCGACGAACCTGATCTACGCGACGCACTTGACCGACGAGCCGACCTGTTACAAGTCCGTGCGACGCGCGCTGCTGCCGCATCTGAAGCTCGAAAGCAAGGGGTTCGAGTTCTGCCCGGAGATCACCGCCAAGCTGCTGCGAGGCGGCCACCGCATCGTCGAGGTGCCGATCCGGTATTTTCCGCGCGGCTTCGAGGAGGGGAAGAAGATCCGGTACACGGACGGACTCAAGGCCATCTGGACGTTGCTCAAACTGCGCTGGCGCTAGCGCAGGTCGAACGATGAAGGCGGCAGGCGACGCGGAATCCTCGGGTCCGGATGCGGCCGGGCCGAGACAGATCTGGGATGCCGCGGGCTCTCCGCCCCGCGATCGTTCGTCCCCCCGCGATGCGGCGACCGCGCTCGTGCTCGCCGCAGCGCTCGCCTGCTCGGTCGCGTTCTTCCTCACGCGCGCGTTCAGCCCGTTCCGCTGGTTCTACGACGAGAACGCCGCGCTGTTCGGCTACATCGGGTCGAACTACCTGCGGCACGGCCTGGCCGCCACCCGCGGCGGCATGCAGCATTGGACGAGCCTGCGCGGGCCGGTTGCCTCCCCCGAGTTCTACTCGACGCATCCCCCGATCCTCGGCTGGCTCTGCGGCCTGTTCCAGTGGCTGTTCGGTATCCACCCGATCGCGGTGCGTCTGGTGCCGGCCGTTGCGCAGCTCGGTTCTCTGGTGCCGCTCTACGCGATCGGCCGGCGCCTTTTCGGCCGACGCGCCGCCGCCTGGGGCACGCTCGCCTACGCCCTTCTGCCCATGACCGCCTACTTCGGCTTCATGGTCAACTTCGAGCCGGTGACCAATCTCTTCGTGCTGCTCGCCATCTGGGCCTACGTCTCGATCCGCGACGACGGCTGGTCGGCGGCACGCGGTGCCGCACTCGGCCTGGCGCTGCTGGCCGGCATGTGGACCGATTGGCCGGCCTATTTCGCTGCGGGCGCCATTGGCCTGGACTGGCTGGTTACGGGCCGCGGCCGCGCGCGTTGGCTGGCCCTGTTGCCCTGGAGCGTGGCGATCGTTTCGTTCTCCCTGTTCCTCGCTTTCATCTACGGGCTGGGCGGACTCGGCTTCGGCGGGGTGGGAAGCCTGTGGAACGCGTTCGTGAACCGCACGGGCCTGGCTCCCGACGAACACTACGCCGCGGCGGACGTGGTGTCGTACGTGATCGAGGAGAACGTGCGGCTCTATGGGCTAGGGCTCGCGCTCCTGGGGCTCGGCGTCGCCGTGCTGCGCAGCTGGCGGGCGGTGCGGCCGCTCGCCATCGTCTGGGTCACGGGCACGCTGAACGTGCTGCTCTTCTCGTTCGGCGCGGCCAGCCACGAATACTGGACCTTCTACTTCGCCGCGCCGGTCGGCATCGCGGCCATGGCGCTGTTCGCACGTTACGCGGCAGGCCCGGCCCGGCGCAGCCTGACCGCCGTCGCGACCGCGGTGGTCCTGCTGCTAGGCGGCCAGTCCGCGTGGGTGATCCGCGACTACTACACGCCCGACTATTGGGAGTGGGCGGACTGTTACATCGCGTACGGCCGCATCATCGGGGCGCGGGCGAAGCCGGACGAGGTGATCCTGATGGCGTTCGAGTGGGGCGACGGCGCGACCACCGGTTACTACGCGCAGCGGCCGGTCGTGCGGGTCGATTCGACCGACGAGTTGGACCAGGCGCGGCGGCACCCGGACTTCCGCGGCGGCTACCTGGTCCGGAACTGGATGCTCGAGGGGGAGCAGGAGGCCGCCTGGCTCGATCGCCTGCCGCGGGTCGGAGAGTTGCGCGCGTTCGACACCGACGTGGAAATCCTCTACGTGCCGCCCGCCGCAGGCGACGCGCCGACGACCGGGAGGCCCGAGGGCATGAGCGCGTCCCCTGCCGCGGCACGTAGCGCCCCAGACAGGGAACCGACAACGCCGGGCGGAAGATTCACCCGGCCACTTGCGGCGGATACCCCCCCGCGTCCCCCCCTGGGCAAGGGCGGGGAGCGGGGAGTTCAGCCCGGCGACGACGCCGGGGGGGAGTTCGGTGCCCGGTCGCAGCTCTCGAACACCGGAGGGCGCACCGCCTGGCCGCTCTGCGCGCGTCCCAACGTGGTCCTGGTGCTGTTCGAATCGACCGGGGCGCGCTACTGTGATCTCTACGGCGCTTCGTACCCCACCACGCCTCACCTGCGGCGGCTCGCCGAGCACGCGGCGACGTTCGATCGTTTCTATGCGCAGGGGGCGGTGTCGACGCGGGCGCTGCTATCCCTCTTCTGTGGCGTCTACCCGCGGCCGGACGCGGAGATGGAACCGATCGCCTGCCCGACCCTGGACCTCCCGTCGCTCCCGGAACTGTTCCGCGCGGCAGGGTACGCGACCGCATTCCTGCACCCCACCGAGCTCGACTTCCAGTCGAACGCCGCGTTCCTTGCCGCGCGCGGGTTCGAGCACCTCATCGGCGTGGACGAGCTGCGTCGGCGGCATGCGATCGTTACCGTGCCGGACTACGACGACTGGTTCGACGTGGTGGATGATCGCGCGCTCGCACCGGAAGCGCTCGGCGTCATCGACCGGTGTGGGGGGCGGCCGTTCTTCGTGGTGCTTGCGACGTACATGCCGCACTGGCCGTATTACCCCACGACCGATCCGGTCGACTTCGGTACGGGAGATAAAGCTCAGCACGGCTCGTTCGACAGCTACCTGAACACGCTGCGCAACCAGGACCGCATGGTGGGTGAGGTCGTGCGCGGGCTCGAGGAACGCGGCCTGCTCGGAACGACCATCCTCGTGGTGACGGCGGACCACGGCGAATCATTCGGCCAGCACGGCAGCTGGGTGCACGGCGATGACCTGTACGACGAGGTGCTGCACGTGCCGCTGGTCATCGCCAACCCGCTCCTGTTCCCCGAGCCGGTGCGTGTCGCGGGGATCGGTCAGCACATCGACCTGGCCCCGACGCTCGCCGAGCTCGTCGGGCTGGCCGTGCCAGAGAGTTGGCAGGGGGCGAGCCTGTTCGCCACGGACCGCCCGGCGACGTCGTACCACGTACTGACGCCGGAGGAGGGGGGGCTCGTGCTGGCGCTGCACGAGGGGCGGTTCAAGTACATCTACGGGCCGTCGCATCGCATCGAGGAGCTGTACAACGTCGAAGCAGACCCGGCGGAAACGACGAACCTGGCGGTGCGCCCCGAGTACGCGGAATCGGTCGAGCGTCTCCGAGCGCGGGTGCTTGCATGGGCGGAGTTTCAGCAGGCGTACGTGCAGCGCTCGCTCGACCGCTCGCGGATGCATTAGGGCTTACCCGCCCATACCTCCCGTTCATCCCTTCCGCGCTCTCCGAATCCGGCCCCCTCTCCCGCTCATGGATCCGTGGGAGAGGGACGGGGTGAGGGCCCTTTCACCGAGATCCTTCGCTGCTCGTTCCTCGCCGGCCCAGGATGACAAGACCGACGGACGACTCATGAGCGAGAATAAAGGGGATAAGTCCAATTAATCCAAATCGTAAAAGGGGATAAGTCCAATTAATCCAGCCGAGCAGCGACGTAGAGCCTGGCGGCTGGCGCAGGCAAGGGCTCAGCACCGCGTGCGCGGCTGCGCCTTGCGCGGGCGGCCGCGCGGCCGAAATGTGAACTCGAGTCCGAGCCGACGCGCCGTCCGCTTCTGCCACACCGCACTACCGAACGGTCGGCCGCGCAGCACGGAGACTCGTACCGCCTCCAACTCTCGTTTCGTGAGCGCCCGGTTCACCCGTGCCAGCCAGTCCTTCGGGCGATCGAGCGGCCACGCGGATAGAGAGGGCTTCTTGTCCCCCTCCGCGCCAGGATGCAGCCACGGCCCGAGGCTCGACCAGCGCCACGCTTCAGCCCGGTCCACCAGGCTGGGGCGTACGGCGTTGCGCTCCACGTAACGCAATACCGTATAGAGATGCTCGTCCGACTGGATCGCAAAGGACTTGTAGGTACCCTGGTAGAGGTGCCCGGTGCCGACGCTCTGGTGCTGCAGGTGCCAGCGCCGCACGTGGGTCGTGGTCAGCCGCTGCATGAAGCGGCCGAGATCTCCGTCCCCGTGCGGCCAGAGCACGAGGTGCCAGTGATTCGGCAGCAGGCAGTAGGCCAAGAGCCGGATGGGGATCTTCTCCATCGTCTCCGCCAGGAGCTCCTCGAAGGCCCCGTAGTCGCGTTCCTTTTCGAACACTCGATCGCGCGCATTGCCCCGGTTGAGCACGTGGAACACCATGCCACCGGGAGCGACGCGTGCGGCGCGAGGCATGGCCCCCAATCTACGCCGTGCCAACTCACGCCGTCAAGAAGTAATTGGACTTATCCCCTTTATTCTCCCTTCGCTCCGGCCGCCCGGCCGCGATTGAACAAGTTCCGCGACCGTTCGTTCCAGTGCCGAAACGCGTTCTTCGACAGTCGTCTGCGACATCGAAACCGCCGTTCGTGTCTGACCTGTCCTCGTGGGTGCCATGCTCTCGGCTTTGCGTGAGCATAGCGTTTTCACCCAGCCAAGGCATGGCCACCCAAAGCGGAGGCCATGCCACCCGCCGCGCCTTCGCTAGGGCCGAGGCTTCGGTCGTGATTTATCAAAGTAGATCGTTTCCCAGTTATCCGTGTGCTTCCAAGAGACACACGCGGCCAAACCGTCGAGATCCGGGAATAACGTCGATCGCGTGATCCCGAGGCAGTAGAGCCCCCATCTAATGCCCTCCCTAGAGTCCTTAGGGATTTTGATCTTCCACAACTCCGCGGTGTCGCCCGCAGCTTGGAGAAACGTCTTCCTGGGATCGCTCCAGATCGCGAAAAGCGATCCTTGAACGGCCGCTCTGGAGATAGAGTGATCTGGAAAAACGAAGAATGGCCGCCCTTTCCATGTTGCGTCTAATAGCGACGATGGGTGATCCATGTTGTGGAAAGCTTGGTCGAGGTCCGTAGTCGTCTGGACGTCGGACTTGAAAAAACGATCACCAGGCACCGCCCACACGACGCTATAGGCTCCCTTGCAGTCTCCCTCGACAGCAAAGTACAGCGCGGCCAACGGGTTGAGGGTCCAATCCAATAACCGAGTAGGGCCGAGGCAGTGTTGAATAATCATGACGAGTTCGAGATCGCTGATTCGGTCGATGCTGTTGCCAGAGTAGTAGGCCGCAGCCTCGTTCCGGAATTGCTTCAGAATGTGTTTCTCCCTGCTAAGCCCCGGTCCAGCCGGTCGCGTCGTACTCGCCGGTCGCGTAAGACTTGGAAAAAGCTCTCGGTCCTCCTCCGCTTGACCACGGTACTGGCATGAACCGGTGTGCCAAAGTTCGACGATCCTCACCAAATCACCAACACTCTGGATCACGACTTCGGTGATTTTGCAATTTTGGGGTTGGGTAGGAACTGGATCGACGCAGCCATCGGCGAAGAGTTTCTTCAGCCAATCAAGTGTGGTCGGATCAGGCATTCCACCAGGGACACCGATTCTGGTCACGGGTTGTTTACTCCTTGTCCGTCGTCCGTAGCCTTGCGAGTTGTGGCCGACGATCCAGAATTCA
>JBGPMX010000023.1:0-15739 GCA_041487215.1 Planctomycetia bacterium
ATCGCTGCCCAGCTCGCGCGCGGATCCGACCCCGGCGATCTTCGAGATCTCCACCTGGCTGACCAGCTCCGTGCGGTCCAGCGCGAGCCCAAGCTCCGCGACCGCATCCGAAACGTCGGGCGGCGCTGGCGGCACAAAGGTCCCGTCGCGCGCCGTCCCGGCCGCCTTCTCGTTCGAAGCCTCGAACTCGGTTCGCTTTTGCAGGTAGACGGTTTCCGCGAACTGGTTGATCAAGCGTTCGGCTGCTTCGAGCTGCCGCAGCAGCTCGGCCGCCGCCTTCTCGCGTGCCAGCTGCTGCTTGATCTCCGGTGCGACCTCCTCGAGCGACTTGTAGTGTGGCTCTTGTTCCGGCTTCGCAGGCGGCTTGTCGTCGGCCGTTGTCGCGGCTGGTTCGGCTGCTTGATCCTTGGACGGCTCCTCCTTGGCGGGGGCCGCCGCTGCGGGATCCTTGCGATCCGATGACTGCGCAGCGGGCTCGGCCGCCTTCCCGGATTTCTCGGCAACCGGGTCTTGCTTGCCCGAGTCCTCACAGGGGGTCCCCTGCTCTGTCCCCGCGGCGTCGGCTTTCGGCGTCGTCGACTCATTCCGCTTGCCAACCGGCGAGGGAGCGGGATCCGGCGCCGCGGCCCCATGCTCCGGCTTGTCACCCGGCGTCGCGTCGGACTTGTCGGGCGGCGTAGTTGGCTGAGGCTTGTCGGAATTCTCATCAGGCTTCGCCGGCGGCTCCGGCGCCGCTTCCTGCGACGGCTCTTGGTCCTTGCTGGGTGGCGCAGTCAAGACCCGGTAGCGTTCTTGGTTGGCTTCGTAATAGGCCGCAATCTCCGCGTCCGTCACCTCGGGCTCTAGTTTTGCCAGAAAATCTTCCACGGACGCATGCGCGTACTCGAGCTGAACCTTGTGCGGCTCCTCGAACCCCGGCTCAGGACTGGACGGGTCCGCCGTCTGCTGTGCGTACTTGTTGTACAGCTCGAACAGCACATCGTCCCCCGGATCGGGGATGGAGTCGGTGAATCGATCCGTCGGCACAGGGACGATCGCCAGCGCGACCCTGTCATGCAGCCGCCGGTAGAACTGCCACGCCTCGTACGGAGTCACCTGCGCGGAGCCGAAGCCGAAGCGATGGCCGAGCGCCAGCTCCCGGACGTGCCTGATGCGTAACTGCTTGCGCAAGATGTCGTACAACGTCTGCGGCGTGATGTCGCGGCTAGGCAGGCTGCGGACGGCGCTGCGGAACTGGTCATTGGTCAGTTTGCCCTGCGTCACCCGCTTGATCCATGATTCCACCATGTCGTCGTCGACCCGGATGCCGAGTTCGTCCGCTTTATAGGAGAGCCGGAGAGCGTTCTTGATGTCCTCATCATCACGGCTGGGCCCGAAGCCCAAGCGTTCGAGCTGGTAATCGAGATAGGGGGGGTACTGACGGGCGAGTGGATCGACCGCGGCAATCGCCTGGATCAGGAAGCGGTTGGCTATTTCGCGCTCGAACTTGGCCTGTTCGATATCTCGATTCGTGATGTTGTGGCCATAAATCGTCTCCACTGTGTGGACATCCGTTCCCCCCTGCTGCCCCGGTCCCCGGAAGGCACCGGAGAACGCAAACCCGAACATGGAGAGAATGGTCAGGACCGCGAACCATTTCATCAGGGTCTTTTGGTGACGGTGAAATGCGTTGAACATCAAAGCATCCTCGGATGATGGGAAATACCTCGGGCGGTTCTTCCGTAAACCAATATAATGAATTGCTTTGCGACTAAAAATCGATGCGCTGCTCGCCTGGGTGCGAGGCGAAGGAGGCAGTCGCGCCCACCGCAGCCAGGCTTGACACTACTTGGGGCATTATATACTGGAGGGGCTGGATCGACGGTAGCGCAAGCTGCGACGATTCTGCATCTTATTCCGTAATACCCGGAAATTCCAGGATTTCTGTTCCCAATCGCCCCAGAAGAACCTCGGCATGGCCAAGAAGAAGAAGTCTCTGGTGATCGTTGAATCGCCCGCGAAGGCGAAAACGATCAACAAGTACCTTGGTTCGGACTACGTCGTGCGCGCCAGCATGGGGCATGTCCGCGATCTGCCGCGCAGCGGCATGGGCGTCGACCTCAAGACGTTCGAGCCGACTTACGAGATCATTCAGGGGCGGAACAAGGTCGTTGCTGAGCTGAAGAAGCTGGCCAAAGAAGCGGATCAAGTCTATCTGGCCACCGACCTCGATCGCGAAGGGGAGGCGATCGCCTGGCACCTCAAAGAGGCCCTGAAGCTGCCGGCCCGCAAGGCGTCCCGCGTGGTCTTCAATGCGATTACGAAGTCTGCGATCCAGGAGGCCTTTCGGTCTCCGCACCAGATCAACGAAGACAAGGTGAACGCGCAGCAGGCGCGACGCATCCTCGATCGCATTGTCGGCTACGAGATTAGCCCGCTGCTCTGGCGCAAGGTGGCACGCGGGCTGAGCGCCGGGCGGGTTCAGAGCGTCGCGGTCCGACTTGTCGTGGAGCGGGAGCAGGAGATCGAAGTATTTGTCCCCGAGGAGTACTGGAAGATCGGTGGTGTGTTCACCACCGAGCGGAAAGAGCCGGGCGGCACGGCGCAGCGTTGGTTGGAATACCTCCGGGCCGCGGGGCCTGACGGCAGGACCAAAGCGGAGCGCGAGGGTTGGCTGCGCGAGCACCACGCGTTCGAGGCCGAGCTGGTCGAGCTGGCCGGACAGAAATTCGAGGCCAACGCGGCCGATAACGCACTGCGCGTGGCGGAGTTGCTCGGCTTCGAGCTGGTAGCCAGGGAAACCCTTGAGGACGGCGAGGCGAAGGTTGCCGGACGCCGCGTCCAACTGGTCGGCCGCACCACGCCGAAGATCGACTACCGAGTGAAGTCGATCGAGACGAAGCGCACGGTGAGCCGCCCCGCCGCGCCGTTCATCACCAGCACGCTCCAGCAAGCAGCTTCGACCCGGCTCGGGTTTCCCGCCAGCCGCACCATGCGGGTGGCTCAGTCGCTCTACGAGGGCGGATTCATCACGTACATGCGAACCGATTCTACGCACATCTCGGGCGAGGCCTTGAAGATGGCGCGGGATTACATCGCCGACAAGTTCGGCGCCGACTATCTGCCCGAGAACCCCAACGCCTACGCCAGCCGCGCGACGGCGCAGGAGGCCCACGAGGCGATCCGGCCCACGGACACCGAGTTCACGCCGGAAACGGCGGGGGGCACGCTGGACGAGGCGCAGCTCAAACTGTACCGCCTCATCTGGCAGCGTTTTCTCGCCTGCCAGATGACCCCCGCGCAGTTCGATGCCACCTCGGTCCTGCTGAGCGGACAGACGGCGGGCGGCGAGGCGGTGTTCCGGACCACCGGCCGCAAACTGGTGTTTGACGGGTTCATGCGGGTGGCCGGGCTGACCAGTGACGAGCAGATGCTCCCGGAGCTCCGCGAGGGGCAGCCGCTCTACCCCATGGATATCAGCCCCGCGCAGCACTTCACCCAGCCGCCGCCTCGGTACAACGAGGCCAGCCTGGTCAAGGCTCTGGAGGCGCAGGGGATCGGCAGGCCGAGCACGTACGCGAGCATCATCCAGACGATCCAGGATCGCGAATACGTCGAGCAGATCGACCGCCGCTTCTATGCCACGATGCTCGGCAAGGTCGTCACGGAGAAGCTGATCAAGGCGTTCCCTGAGGTCATGGATGTGCAGTTCACGGCCAACATGGAGAACCAGCTCGACGCGATCGAGGAGCAGCACCTGGACTGGATCCGCCTGCTCCGCGACTTCTACGGCCCGTTCCACAGCGACGTCGAGAAGGCGTTGTCGATCCTGGAGCACGCCGGCGGGGCGCCGAGCCCGTACGTCTGCGACAAGTGCGGCCGCCCCATGGCCTACCGCATCAGCAAGAATGGGTTCTTCCTCTCTTGCACCGGCTACCCCGAGTGCACGGCGACCCGTCCGGTCGATCGCCAAGGCAAGCCGACGGTGCGTGAGGAGACGGAGCACAAGTGCCCGACCTGCGGGCGGCCGATGATCAAGCGGCGTGGGCGGTACGGCGAGTTCCTCGGGTGCAGCGGCTACCCCGAGTGCAAGACCATCCTCAACCTGGACAAGCAGGGGAACATTCAGCCGCCCAAGCCCAAGCCGCTCGTCACCGAGCTCACTTGCGCGAAGTGCCACAAACCGATGTACTTGCGGCAGGGGAAGCGGGGACCATGGCTGGGTTGCAGCGGCTTCCCGCGCTGCAAGGGGCGGGGATCGTTCGCGGCCCTCCCGCCCGAGGACCAAGAGCAGCTCCGCCAGGCACTCGCCGCGCACGAGGCGGCTCAGGAGCCGGTCGCGGGAAGCTCGCCGGGCACCACCCCCGTCGGGCGCACCCGCAGCGCCCCGGTGGCCGCCGGCATCGATTGCCCCGAGTGCGGCAAGGCCATGGTCGTACGCGTCGGGAAACGCGGCCCATTTTTGGGCTGCAGCGGCTACCCCAAGTGCCGTCACACCGAGGAGGCGCCGCCGGACGTGCTGGAGCGGGCGTCGCGTGCTGTCCCCGCCTGAGTGCACGGGCCCACTTCCCGATCCTGTCCGCTCGGCCGCCTTTCCCTTCGCTCCGTGCGACCGCCCGCTCGCGCTCGCACGCCCCCGCTTCGGCTTCAGGGCGCCTTGCGCTTCCGCCGGGTCGGACGCCGGATGGCGATGGCGACCGCGGTTGCGAAGGTGCGGCAGTGGGAGACCGTGATGAGCATGTCCTGGAGCTGCATCTTCCGGGCGATCTCTTTCGCCTCGCCGCGCACCGCGACCCGCGGCTGGCCCGACGCGTCGTTGCGGATCTCGACGTCTCGCCAGCTGATGTTGCGTCGCCACCCGGTGCCGAGCGCTTTGAGCACGGCCTCCTTGGCGGCCCAGCGCCCCGCGAAGTGCTCGGTCGCCTGCCGGCGCGATCGGCAGTAGCGGATTTCCTTGTCCGTGTAGACCCGCTGCAAGAACAGCTCCCCGTGCTCGGCGATCATCCTGCCAATGCGCACGCACTCGACGATGTCCGTGCCGATCCCAACAATCTCCATGGCTGCGCTTGGCATGCTGCGTGTCCGGCCGAGCGACGACTCCCCTGTCACGAATGCTCGAACGAATGTTAACATCAGCGGGATCGGTGCACCAATGCGGCACGAGGTCCGTGCGATGGAGTGGCTCGGCGACCTGAATCCGGAGCAGTGCGAGGCGGTTCAGCATGTGGAGGGTCCCTTGCTGGTACTCGCCGGGGCGGGCAGCGGCAAGACCCGCGTGATCACGCGCCGGGTGGCCTACCTGATCGACCAGGGGGTGCCGCCCGACGCGGTGTTGGCCATCACCTTTACCAACAAGGCCGCCGGCGAGATGCAAGAGCGCATCGCCGCGTTGGTACCGCACGGCCACGTCTGGGTGAGCACCTTTCACAAGTTCTGCGCCCGGCTGCTGCGCGCGCACGGCCCCCGCATCGGCGTCGAGAAGGGCTACGTGATCTACGACCGCGCCGACCGCCTGCGCGTCATCAAGGAGTGCCTGGAGCAGCTCGAGATCGACAAGAGCCGCCTGCCGCCCGCCCGCGTCGAGCACGTGATCAGCCGCGCGAAGAACGACCTGGTCGGGGCGGACGATTACATCAAGACGGCACACGATTACGTCCATGGCGAGATCGCCCGCGTTTATGCCGCCTATGAGAAGCGGATGCGCGACGCGAACGCGGTCGATTTCGACGACCTGCTACTCGACGTGGCACGGCTGCTCCAGCAGGAGTCGGAGCTGCGCCAGGAGCTCGACGCGCGGCACCGATTCATCCTGGTCGACGAATACCAGGACACGAACATGGCGCAGTACGCCATCGTCCGCGGCCTGTCCATCGACTACCCGAACCTCTGCGTGACCGGTGATCCCGACCAATCGATCTACGGGTGGCGCGGCGCGAACCTGAACAATATCCTGCATTTCGAGAGCGATTTCCCGGGCACCCGCGTGGTCCGGCTCGAAAAGAACTACCGCAGCACCAAGTCGATCCTGCGCGCCGCGAGCCATCTCATCCGGTTCAACCTGCGCCGCAAGCCGAAAGACCTGGTGACGGACAACCCGGAGGGGCTGCCGGTTTCCGTGCGCGCGTACACTGACGAGCGGGACGAGGCGGCCTCGATCGCCGCGGAGATCGCCGCCGCGGTCCGCACGGCCGGCGCCGGCTACGGAGACTTCGCGGTGCTCTGCCGGGTCGCCGCGCTCACGCGGGCGCTGGAGCTCGCGCTCACCGCGGAGCGGGTGCCATACCAGGTGCTGAGTGGCGTCGCCTACTTCGAGCGCGCCGAGGTCAAGGACGTGCTCGCCTACCTCAGGCTGCTGGTCAACCCGCGGGACGACCTGGCGTTTCGCCGCGTGGTGAACGTGCCGGCGCGGGGGATCGGCAAGAGCACGCTGGAGCGGCTGGCCGCCGAAGCGGCCGGCCGCCCGCTGCTCGAGGCCGCGCGCAGCGCGGACCGGGTCGCGTCGATCCGGCCGGCCCAGGCGCAGGCGCTCGCACGCTTCGTTCGCCTCGCGGACGACCTGGCCGCGCTGCAGGGCCGCGATATCGCGGAGATCATCCGGCAGCTCCTGGAGCGAACGCAGTATCTCGAGGGGTTAGCGGACACGCCGGAGGCCGACGAGCGGCGGGCGAACATCGAGGAGCTGCTCACCGCCGCGCACCAGTTCGATCTGGCCGACCCCGGCGGCGATCTCGAGCTATTCCTCGGCGAGAGCACGCTCAGCAGCGACATGGACGCCTGGGATCCCGGCGAGCAGAAGGTCTCGCTCATGACGCTGCACGCCGCCAAGGGGCTCGAGTTCCCCGCGGTATATATCGTCGCCGTGGAGCAAGGCATCTTGCCGCACGCGCGGTCACTGGAAGAGAGCGCCGACGTCGAGGAGGAGCGCCGGCTCCTGTTCGTGGGCATGACGCGCGCCAAGCGGGAGCTGCACCTGAGCTTCGTGCAGCGCCGCGAGTTCCGCGGGAACGACCAGCGCGCCATTCCGAGCGCGTTCCTGAGTGAGCTGCCGCGGCCCCAACCCGAGCCGCGCCGCGTGCCGGCCGTGGTCGGCAAGCGGCTGGTCACCGCCTCGGAGCTCGCCGGTGCCCCCGCGGTCGGGCCCGGCAACGGCGGCGATTTTCGCGAGGGGATGCTCGTGAACCACCCGTCGTTCGGGCTGGGTCGCATCGCCGCACTTTCCGGCTACGGCGCAGACCGCCGCGCGACCGTCAACTTCACGGTCGGCCGGCCGCGCACGTTCGTGATCAGCAAGTCGTCGCTCGAGCCCGTGCGCAAGCGCTAAGACACTGCCGTCGCGGCGCCGCGCGGAAGACTTGGGAAGTGCTTCTTGGGAAAGCGGCGACCTGTCGCCGCTTTCTCCGCGCTCGATCGACTTCGGAAGTCTTCGTCTCCGTGCCCAACCGACTTCCGAAGTCTGGGCGCAGAGCTGAAGACTTCGGAAGTCTGTACGCAGTCCTTATGGCAGGCGCCGGGACGCAGTCCAGCCAGGCGTGGAAGCTCCGCGAGCTTCCGCGGCTGATCGAGTCGGCCGAAGGGTTTCCGGGGGTCGTGGCGTCGCTCCGGGCGGGGCACAGCGCCACGATCGACGGAGCCTGGGGATCGTCGTGCGCGCTGGTGGCCGCCGCGCTCGCGGTACACGTGCCCGCCACGCTCGTCGTCGTCGCCTCGCACGTGGCCGACCTCGAGGATCTTCGCGATGACATCGCCACCTTCTCCGGCCCATCGGCACCCATCTTCCCGCCGCTCGACCGGCTCGCGCGCGAACAGCGCGTCACGGACGAGGCGTACGGCGAGCGGCTCCGGCTGCTGCGGCTGCTGAGCGCGCCCGAGCCGCCGCGCATCGTCGTGACCTCCATCCAGGCCCTGCTCGAGCCGGTGCCGGCGCCGGCCGCCCTCGCCGAGCAAAGCCGCACCATCCGGGTCGGCGAGACCGTACCGCTCGACCAGATCGTCGGCTGGCTCAGCGAGCACGGCTTCGTGCGGCGCGACGCCGTGGAGTTGCCCGGCGAGCTCAGCGTGCGCGGCGGCATCGTCGACGCCTACCCGCCGGACCTGCCCGCCCCGGTGCGCATCGAGCTGTTCGGGGACGAGGTGGAATCGATCCGCTCGTTCGACATCGAGACCCAGCGCAGCCTCGAGCAGCTCGCGTCGCTGCGCCTCCTGGCGGCACGCCCCGTCGAGCCCGCCGCCGCCGCCCGTTCCGCCGGCCTCGTCCATCTCACCGCGTGCCTGCCGCGCGGTTCGTGGTTCCTGCTCATCGAGCCCAACGACCTGGTGGAACAGGGGCGGCATTACCTGAAACGGCTGGACGACCCGCGCGGCTCGTTCACGGTCGAGGGCAACCTCGAACAGGTGCTGCGCTTGCCGTCGATCTACCTCACCGCGATCGGCTCGAGCTCGCTCGAGGCAACCTCTCACCTGCGCATCGAATCGATCGAGCGGTTCAGCGGCGAGCTCGGCCGCGTCAAGCGGGAACTGGACGATGCCACGGCGCTCGACGAGGTGCTGATCGCGTGCCACAACGAGGCGGAGGCGAAGCGGCTCGCGGAGGTTTTTGCGGACTGCGAGGTCGCGCGCAGCGGCCGCTTGCACCTCGATATCGGCCACGTCCGCGCCGGCTTCCGGATGGTCGCCGCGGCCCCAGGCGCCGGGTGGGCGGAACCCGCCGCCCCGCCCGGCCAAGCGGACACACCCGGCGACTCGGGCACGCCGCGCCGGCAACCGTCCGCGCCGAGCATCGTCGTCCTGAGCGATCACGAGCTGTTCCACCGCGAGGAGGTGCGGCGGCCGGCCCCGCGGCGACGCTACGAGTCGCGCGCGATCGACAGCTTCCTCGATCTCGAGGTCGGTGATTTCGTGGTGCACCTTGCACACGGCATTGGCCTGTACCGCGGCATGGAGCTGCTCGAAAAACGCGGGCAGGTCGAGGAGCAGCTGGTGCTCGAGTTCCAGGACGGGACCCGCATCTACGTTCCGGTCTCGAAGATCGAGCTGGTCCAGAAATACGTGGGCGGCTCCCGCGCCGCCCCCACGCTCTCGCGCATCGGCAGCTCCAGCTGGGAACGGCGCAAGGGCAAGGTGGCCGAGGCGGTGGCAGACATGGCCGGCGAGCTCATCGAGCTGCAGGCCGCGCGCGCCAGCCAGCCGGGCATCGCCTACCCTGAAGACAGCGGCTGGCAGGCCAACTTCGAGGCCGCCTTCCCCTACGAAGAGACCGAAGACCAGCTCCGGGCCCTCGGCGACATCAAGGCCGACATGGCACGCAGCCGCCCGATGGACCGACTCATCTGCGGCGACGTGGGCTACGGCAAAACCGAGCTCGCCATTCGCGCCGCGTTCAAGGCCGTCGACTACGGCAAGCAGGTCGCCGTGCTCGTGCCCACCACCGTGCTCGCCGAGCAACACTTCCGGACCTTCACCGGACGCATGGCCGAGTTCCCCTTCGGGATCGCCGTGCTCAGCCGCTTCAAGACCCGCGCCGAGCAGCACGAGATCCTGCGGCGGTTGGAAGCCGGCGGCATCGATATCGTCATCGGCACCCACCGCCTCGTCCAGGACGACGTGCGGTTCCACGACCTCGGCCTGGTCATCATCGACGAGGAGCAGCGGTTTGGCGTCGAGCACAAGGAGAAGCTCAAGGCGCTGCGCCGCACCGTCGAGGTGCTCACGCTCACCGCCACACCCATCCCGCGCACGCTCCACCTCTCGCTGCTCGGCATCCGCGACATCTCCAATCTGGAGATCGCCCCGCACGACCGCCTGGCCATCGAAACCCGCATCACCCGCTTCGACCCGGCGCTCGTGCGCAACGCCATCGTGCGCGAGCTCAATCGCGACGGCCAGGTCTACTTCGTGCACAACCGCGTGCACAGCATCGCCGCGATCGCCGACCGCCTGCAGCAGATCGTTCCCGAGGCGCGCATCCTGATCGGACACGGCCAGATGGGCGAGCACGATCTGGAGAAGACGATGCTCGACTTCGTCGAACACCGCGGCGATATCCTGGTCTCGACCACCATCATCGAGAGCGGGCTGGACATCCCGAACGCGAACACCATCTTCATCAACGACGCCGACCGCTACGGACTCGCCGACCTGCACCAGCTCCGCGGCCGCGTCGGCCGCTACAAGCACCGCGCCTACGCCTACCTGCTCGTCGATCCGAACCGATCGGTCACATCCGGCGCGATCAAGCGGCTGAAGGCGATCGAGGAATACTCCGAGCTCGGAGCCGGCTTCAAGATCGCCATGCGCGATCTCGAAATCCGCGGAGCCGGGAATATCCTGGGCGCCGAGCAGAGCGGCCACATCGTCTCGGTCGGGTACGAGCTCTACTGCCAGCTGCTGGACAATGCAGTACGCCGCCTCAAGAAGCAGCCGCTCGAAAGCTGGCTCGACGTGACCATCGAGCTCCCCTGGCGCAATTATCTCCCACCCAGCTACGTCCCAGGCATCCGGCAGAAGATCGAGATCTACCGCGGCCTGTCGCGGCTGGGCGACCCTGCGGCGGTCGGCGAATTCCGCCGCGAACTCGAGGATCGCTTCGGCCCCGTTCCGGACCCGGTGGCGAACTTGCTCGAGCTGGCGGAGCTGCGCATTCTGGCCAAGCGGTGGCAGATTGACACGATCCGGTTGGAGGGGGAGTTCATCCGCTTTGGGTACCGCGACCGCGCAGCCATCGAGCGGCTGGCACGCGGATCGAAGCACCGTGTCCGAATTGCCGACGCGGCCAGCGCGTACGCGGCCGTGGAGAAAACGGGGGCGAACCGGGCCGGGCTCGCCCGCCAGATCAAAGCCGTGTTGCAGTAAACCCGGTGTTTCCGTAGTATTCCGCCCTCTTCTGGGGGTTCTCGAACCGGAACCGATGGCTCCCTGGGAAACCGCCCGACCGCCTTGCATGGCTCGGCACCGGACTCCCCATCTTTGAAAGGCCGGTGACCGCGTGTCGCACGCACGGCTCACGTTGCTGCTTTGCTGTGCATTGGCCGGATGCTCGTCGGCGTCCGGCTCGAGCGGGGTCGGCCTGCTCCGCGGCGGCGCCGGTTCCCGCTGGATCCCCGGCCTGCACAAGTCCGAATCGGTCGCGGCGTCCAACCCGTCCGAGCCCGAGGTCAAGCAGGCGGGAGCGGCCGAAGGCGCGTCCACCTCGAGCGTTCAATCGGTTGCGCTCGCGAACCCGATCGAGCAGGAGCCGGGGGACGCGGCGAGCCCCGACTCCCCCGTGGGTGAGGTCGCCGAGAGCATCGTGGCCCGAGTGAACGGCGACGTCATCCTGGCCCAGGACCTTTTCACTCCCCTGCGGGGGCAACTGGTCGAGGCCCAGCAAAAGGTGCCTCCCCAAGAATTTCCCGCCGTGCGCGACCGCATCATCCAGCAGAAGCTGCGCGACCTCATCGAGCGGCAGCTGCTCATCCAGGAGGCAAAGAAGCAACTCCCCGAAGCCCTCGTCAAGCGACTGGAACTGGACGCGGACAAGGACTTCGGCAAGCGCATCGAGTCCGGGATGAAGAGCATGGGTGTCGCCACCGAGTCCGAGCTGCGCCGCAAGCTGCTCGAGACCGGCGAATCGCTCGACCAGATCCAGGCATACCAGCGGGGAACGAATCTGGCGCAGCAATTCATCCACAAGCAGCTGCAGTCGCGGCTCTCGGTGTCACGCGAGGAGATGCTTGATTACTACGAGCACCACTTGGACGATTTCCGCGCGGAGGGGGGCGTGCGCTGGAGCGAGATCGTTGTCTCCTACGAGAAACACGGATCGGTTGAGGCCGCGCGTGCCAAAGCGGATCAGATGGTGGCTCAGCTCCGCGCCGGGGCCGACTTCGCCGAGCTCGCCAAAGCCCAGAGCGACGGAGCGACGGCTCCGCAGGGCGGGGACTGGGACCGCACCGCGCAGGGCAGCTACCTGGTGTCGGCCGTCGATGAAGCACTCTTCCGCCTGCCGATCGGCCAGATCGGTGACCCGATCGAAGGGCCGCGCGGCTGGCACATCGTGCGCGTCAACGACCGGATCACCGACGGGGTGAAGAGCTTCGTGGACGCGCAGGAAGAGATCCGAGGCGTGATCCGCAACGAAAAGGTGAAACACGAGACGCAGGCCTACGTCAGCGAGCTGACAAGCAAGGCGCACATCACCACAGTCTTCGACAAGCCCGCCGCCGCCGGTCAAGCGGCGGCTCCGCCCGACCCGTCGGAGAAAAGCCCCAACGGCCTCTAGACTCGTGCCTCGAATGACGGGTGAGGTGGTGTCATCCTGAGCGAAGCGAGGCACGAGCGCACACGTGTCATCCTGAGTGAAGCGAGGCACGAGCGCAGCGAAGGATCTCCCTGAACCAGTTCCGCGCCATCACGGCCCACTCGCTACACTCTGCCCGTAGCACCCTCAAAACGGAGTCAGACAGAGGGCTAGCTCCGCCCGGACGATTCCTTTGCAAGGCAACTCGGAACCCACAAAAAAACGCCCGCTTGAAGCGGGCGTTGATCGCGTGTCGCGTGCGCCGAGGCGACGGCGTTTGCCGGCCGCTGTTATCCTCCGTGGTTGCCCGGCGACTGCTCGCCGCTGGCACAAGCGCCCAGCTGCTTCAGGACGCCGACCATCGCCGAAAGGTGATGCAGGCGAGGCCCGAAGCGATCCACGAACTCGCTGATCGCGAACTCGCTCTCCAGCAGGTTCTCCTCGTTCTCGCTGATGTAGTCGGCCATGTCGCCGATCATCCCGGAGTGGACCCGGCCGATGATGCCCAGCACCTCGCGGCAGCGTTCCACCACCCCCTGGTTCTCGCGCTGCCATGCTTCCAACTCGGCCTGCTGCCGCTGCCGGCTGTCTCGGGCGAAGTGGACCATCTCGCGGGTCATCTCAAGCTGCTGCCGCTGCACCTGGAGCATGTCGTGCAGCAGGCGCACGACCGTATCATTCAGATCGACGGCCCCACCGGGGCCAACCGCCACGACCGCCGGGGAAATGTCAACCTGGGAACTGAGCTGACCAACGGGCCGATCGCCTGCGGACATGATTGTTCCTCGCTCCAGAGAAAAACCGCAACTGCCGGCTCGGGCGCACGACAAAGAAGAACCTAGGCCCTATCCTACACTCCGCCGCGCCGAATTTCACGCATTACTCGATCCAGGAAATGTGCTTATTCCTGGTTTGGGTCCGTCTGTCATCCTGAGCGGAGCGAGGCACGAGCGGAGCGAAGGATCCAACCGGGTGGGCTTCCCTGCTCAACCACCGACTTCGCCCTACTCTGTCATCCTGAGCGGAGCGAGGTACGAGCGGAGCGAAGGATCTTGGCCCGAGTCAGCGAGATCGTTCGCAAGGTCTCAGGATGACAACCCGGCGCAAGCCATATAGTATGAAGACATTACATCAGCGTCAGGCCTGACTTAGCGCGATTCCGTGCCCTTGGCCGGCCCCTGGCCGGCGGCCGGAAGCGGCTCTGCGGCCGCCCGGTCGATCACGCCGTGCACCGCCTGGATCAGCGTCTCCTCGACGGCCGGGGCGAACCGGGTGGGCAGGCCGTAGTAAATCATGTTGAAATCGGCCTCGTAGCCCCCTTCCAGAAGTACACGCGCCGACGGGATATAGGCGAATACGTCATTGGCATAGGCAGCGATCCAGAGCCGCTCTGGGCCCAGCTCCTCTTTGAGCCGCAGGGCGTAATCCACCACGACCTCGCCGCCGAGCGTAACTAGCGTCAGGTCGTCCCCGAAGCGCCAGGCCTGAACTGGGCTTGCATACGAGCGGGGCAGCTCCTCGCCCGCGTCGATCTGATCCAGGAACCGCTGCGCGTGCCGCTGCACGAACACGTTCTTGTCGCTGAGACGCTTCTCGAACTCGGCTCGGCTGGGCGGCTCGGCCAGAGGGAGATCCGCGTGATCGAAGGCCGCACGGATGGGCCCCCGCACGGGCTCCAGCGGGCGGCTCAGCACGCCGGCCACGCACCCGGCCATCTCCAGCCCGTGCTGCCGGGCCTGTTCCAGCTTGCCGCGCGGTTCGGGATTCGCATCCGCGCCGCAGCCGGTGACGAACAGAGCGGTAGCACCCGGGTGCGCCAGCTCCAGGTACTCCTGCGCATAGCCGGCCCAGTCTCCGCAGATGCGGTAGTAATCGCCGCCCAGCGTTGTGCAGTGGCAGGCATACCCAAAGACGATCGCGCGCAGCTTGCCCGCTTCGTCCTCGACGCGCAGCACCGGGACGTCACGGTCCGTCGGCCCGATCGGGTTGACGCCGAACGCGACCCCCTGGGGCCGGAACACCCGCCGGTTCGCGGCGAACGCCGCCTCGCCATGGCCGAACGAGAGCCCGGCCGGCTCGAGCTTGTTCATCGCCTCGGCCACCGCGTCGAACATTCGCTCCGCGCAGCGATCAGTGTTGCCGCGCACCGTCTCGGCCGCTTCATCGCTGAGCGCGAACATGCCCCCCAGCGAGTGATAGATGACCGGGCCGGTGTGTGTGTGGCTGGCGACCAGCATGAACCGCTCGCGCGGCACGCCGAATTCGTTCGCAAGCCGCTCGGCCAGCGCTTCGGTGAACTCCGCGGGCACGCCGATCAGGTCCGCAGTGATCAGCACCGACCGGGCCCCGGCGGCGTCCTCGATCACCAGCGCCTTCGTGAATAGATGCTGCTCGATTCCCTCCGACGGCTTATTCCGGTTGCCGTAGCCGGACATCCAGATGGGGCGTTCCGGGGTAATGTCCCGGCGCGCCACGCCGACCCGGTACTCGGCGCCGCACGCGACCGGGCCCGCCAGCGCGGCGGCGACCATGACGAGAAGAAGCCGTTCGGACGCTCGCATCATGAATCCTCCTCGATGGCTGCCGCGGATCGTGTTCCCGTGTAGGCGGGACTCGACGGCACGAGGACGCCGGAACACCGGTGCGGTAGCTGGTCGGGCATTGTAACACCCACGCGCTCGGTCCAAAATGTTCGGGGCGACGGGTCGCGTCGCTAGTTTGTGCTCGTGACATGCCGGCGTACGTCAGGCTTTCCAGCCTGACAAACCCGATGCCGAACCGAGTCAGGCTCGAAAACCTGACGTACCTCTTTCTGCGGACCTACGCCCTTAGGTTTTCGAAGGGCGTGAGTGTAGGCAGGCATCTCCGAGGCCCGCTTCAGCGTTTCGGAGAAACGCGGCTACACAGGCGGGCCTTCGCTCGGGAGCAGCACCATGAGACAGCTTCTCGCCGGCCGCTCGGTACGCATGACGTTGCTCGGCACGATGCTGACCCTGGCGGTGTGCCTCGGGGTCTTGCGTTCGCCGGCGGACGATCGTGCACCAGATCACCGGCCCGCGCAGCGCGGCCTCGGCGCCGACGCGGGACGTGCCAGCATCCGGGTGCCCGACGGCCTCACCGTCGACCTGGTGGCCTCGGAGCCCGACGTGCGGGACCCGGTGGCGATCGCCTGGGACGCCGCCGGCCGGATGTACGTGGTCGAGATGCCGGACTATCCGCTCGGGCCCGCGTCCGGGCGCATCAAGTTGTGCGAAGACCGAGACGGCGACGGGCGCTTCGACCACATCACGCTCTTCGCCGAAGGCCTCAACTTTCCTGACGGCGTGTTTCCCTGGCGCGACGGCATCCTGGTCACGGCCGCTCCCGACATCCTCTTCCTCCGCGACACGGACGGGGACGGCAAGGCCGACGAACGGCACGTCGTCTTCCGGGGCTTCGCCGAGTCCAATCCGCAACACCGAGTGAACGGCCTCGTCTGGGGGCTCG
>JBGPMX010000024.1:0-15707 GCA_041487215.1 Planctomycetia bacterium
ACTGCTGCGTGTCGATTTTCTGCCACTCCGCCCAATCCAGGAACAGCGCGGCCGCCTCGGCGGTTGCGCCCAGCACGTCCGTGTCGGTTGCGGCCACCACCCAGACTGATCCGGCCGCGCGCGGCTCGTCGCCGGGCGACGCGGCACCCACCGGTTCCAGGTCCGCGCGGTACAGCTCCGCCAACTCGCTGGTCCACACCGTGGGCAGGCTGAGACGCCGGTAGCCGCCGGGGCGGTACATGCGGCTGAGGCGGCAGGTCACGTAGTCCTGGAATACCCGGTCTTGCGCGCGGATCGGTACGAGCGACATCTCGGCGAGTCCGGAGCCGACCAGCGCCGTTTCTTCGTCGCCGATGGTCTCGAGCGCCTCGGTAGCCTCCTTCCAGCCGCGTGCCGCCGAGCGGGGAGCCCCGCCCGGTTCGCTCCGAACAGCGGCCCAGAGCCCGAGCGCGCGCTGGACGGACGTGTCGGCTCCTTCCAGCCACAAAAAGATGCCGGCGATGACCAGCGGCGCCAGCACGCCGCGCGGCGCGGCCACGAGCCCCGCGACGAACAGGACCGCTCCCGGCACCGCGATGAGCACGTACCGGTCAGTCGCGAGGCTGGGGATCCAGAAGCGACCGAGCAGCCAGGTGCCGAGAACCGGAGCGACGCCCCAGAAGAGGGAGGCCGCGGCGGCCCGAGCCAACCCCCGCACGCGGTGCTGGGGCACCCAGCTGCCTCGCCCCATGCCGTAGCGCGCTGTAAGCCACACCAGGACCGCAGCCGACGCCAGCCACGGCGCCGGGTGTGCCAGGCGATCGAATCGGAGCGGCAGCACAACTTCCAGCGAGTCCGCCGCGCGCGGCACGTGCCGGACCCAGTTCAGGTAGTAACGCTGCTCCCAGACACGCCCCAGCGAAAGAGCCAGCGGCAGGCCAGCCAGCACGGTCACGGCCCCTGCCGCGAGCAGCCGACCCGGCCCGATGCGCTTGGCCCGGACGGCGCCGACGAGCCACCACAACTCGACAGGCCAGAACAGCACGAACAGGTAATGCGTGTAGGCCAGGGCAACGTTGAGTGCGATCCAGACGCCGGCCCGCGCGGCGGTGAAACCGCTTCGAGCCACCCGCTCGGTGGCCGCGGCTGCCAGAATGGAGAGGAGCAGGCCCAGGCTGTACGGACGCCCCTCGACCGCCAGTTTGAGCACGGTGGGGTGCACGGCGAGCAGTAGGGCGGCCACGCCGCCGGCGAGCGGATGCAACCAGCGCCGGCCTAGCCATGCGGCCGCGAGCAACGAGCCAAGGTACGCCGCGCACGCGGGAAGACGCAAGGCGTACTCACGCGCGCCGAGCAGGTCGAGGGCCGCGCGCTGGAGCAGGAACGAAAGGGGGGGCGTTGCCGAGTAATCCAGGCTGCGCTTCAGCAGGGTGGAAGGGCTCGATCGGTCGGCGATCCAGAAACTTACCGCCTCGTCAATCGCCAGGCCGCGGTACAGGAACGTGGGAGCGTTCAGGAACAGCGCCAGCAGCAGGGACGCAGCGAGCAGCACGAGCGCTGCGCCGCGCTCGGCCCCGGCCGCGGTGGGCGGCTGCTCAGGGGCGGGCGGTGGAGAGATGAGGTCACTCAACAGGCACGCTTGCGCGGCGCGCGCTCGGCGCGCCAACGGACCGGATCAGGAGGCTGAGGTATCGTCGCGTTCCGCCCGGCTTGGCTCGATGTGCTCGAGCGACTGGGAGGCGCTCTCGCGCGGCCCGCGGCTCAGTAGCGGTCGCCGCCCCGATCGCCCCGTCCGCGGCCGCCTCCGCCGTAGCCGCCCCCGCCCCCGCCGCCACCTCCCTCGGTCCGAGGACGTGCCTCGTTGACGGTCAGCGGGCGGCCGTCCAGGTCGTGGCCGTTGAGCGCCGCGACCGCCGCCTCCGCTTCTGAATCATTCGTCATCTCGACAAACCCGAAGCCACGCGACTTGCCCGTGTACTTGTCGGCAATGACCTGCGCCGATTGGACATCGCCGTGCTGCTGGAACAAGCGGACGAGGTCGTCGGAGGTGGTCCCGAAGGGCAGGTTGCCCACGTACAGATTCTTCGCCATTGTTACAAATCCTCCCGTGTTGCGACTTTCGCGCTCGGCACCGACGCACCCCTTGCCCCGCCCGAGACGGCCGGAGTATACAAGCCCGCCGGGGGGAGTGCGAGAATATTTTACGGCGCCCAAATCGCTGGGCAGGATCGGGCGACCGATCAGATCAAGACCGGCTTGCCGAGCAGGCGCCGTGCCGTGGCGAACTGGCCAGCGTGCATCATCACGTGAGTCCCCACCAGCGTGAACACGCCGCCGACGTTCGGGCAGATCCGTTCGAGGTGCTTCGGCGCCGGCCGGTCCAGTTCCGCGTCGGGCAGTTGGTCCAGGGCCTTGAGCGTCGCCTGCCGCTGCTCGTCGAACATCCGCAGATAGCGATCCTTGGGCAGGCAGCCGGCCGCGTCATCGCTGCCGGCCGCCTCGCGCCCGTGGGCGCGCACGAAGTCGGCTGGCAGCTCGGCGCTGGCGCCCGGGCAAACCGAGTTCACCAGCTGGTTCTCGGAATGGATCAGGTGCCCGAGCTGCCACGCAAGCGTGTTGGCGCCGGGGGCGGGGCGCGTCAGCAGATCTTTGTCGCTCAGGTCGCTGACGTACGTCTTGAGCACCATCTCGCCAATACTCATCGTTCCCTTGAAGGCGTCTTTGGTGTTCACGGTTCGTCTCCAGGATTCGGTCGGTCCCTGTCACGGCGGCGCGCCCGATCGTCCCATACGCGACCCGCAGCGTCTACTCAGTAGTCCGTCGCGCTCAGGGGTTCGAGGCCGCCGCGGGTCGACAGCGCGTGCAGGACATCGATGTGCACCGTGCTCTTGAGGAATCGCACGGAACCGTCCCCCATCAGGAAGTTGACCCCGCCGGAGTGCAGGCTGAAGAAATCATCCGGGTCCGATTCCACGTCCTTGAGCGGATGCGATCCGGTGTGCGCCAGCACCTGCACGGGTGCCTCCTCGACCGCATCACTGAAAACCGGCGCTCCGGGCGTCACCCGCGCGACCCCGAACGGCACGGCGCCGGCCCAGGGGGTCTGCGTGAGCGCCGCGACCCGCTCACCGATGCAGAGCGTCGAGTTGCTGCCGTCCGTCACATCGCGCAGGCTGATTCGGCTGTTCCGGAAGAACATGCCGTTGCCCAGGTCCGGGTCGGTGCCGACTTCCCCATCCGAGCCGAACGCGGCGGCGTAGCTGTTCGTAGCGTATTGGCTCGCCCGGGTGGCACCCGAGTCGTCCGTCACATCGAACCGTCCTGCCCGAGTGTCCGACGGGCAGGCGAACACGGCAAGACGCGTCTGCGCCGCGGTGGTGTTCGCCGCGTGGTCGACGGACAGGTCGAAATTGCAGCGGTTGAAGAGATCGCTCTGCTCGAGCTCCGGGAGCAGCATGGCAGCCCATCCCCAGCCTGGCCAGGTGTTTTCCGGGTTGGTGGGGTCCGTGCTGATGTAGCCGGGTGGGAAGACGCTGTGCGACGCCTGGTAGTTATGCAGGGCCAGGCCGATCTGTCTCAGGTTGTTGGTGCACTGGATCTTGCGGGCTGCCTCGCGCGCGGATTGGACGGCGGGAAGCAGCAGCGCCAGGAGCACGCCGATGATGGCCATCACGACAAGCAGCTCGATGAGCGTGAAGGCGCTGCTGCGGCGATGGTGCTTGAGCACGGGGGGGCTCCGATTTTGTCGCGCTGATACCCCCCCCTTGTCCCCCCCTTCGCAAGGGGGGGGAAGGGGGGGTATCAGCTGGCCTGGAATGCAAAAACTTCACTCGGACCGCTCACGAGCATCCAGCGCGCAAACCCGCCGAGAGTCGGGTGTTTTTCATCATCCCACTCCGCGGGTCAGTCAAGAGTGTGTGTCATATATGATAATGAGTCTCAATATCGAATAAGGAGTTTAGAAAAGCCTGTTGAGGTGTCAAGTAGGAAATCTTGAGTTTTTTTCGCGATTTTCGCCCGTTGCTCAATATTCATCCCCCGCCGCCGAATTCCCCTGCGAAAGACCCCCCCCGGCGGGAAGCGGGGCGTCAACTTCGTACTGGGCCAGGCTGAAAGGAGCCGGATCCATGCTCAAGAAACTGCTGATTGGCGGCGCGGCCTTGGCGGCCGTGGCCGGAGTCGTGCTTGGGACGGACCTGCTGAGCTACGTGCGCACGTCGGCGCGCAAGGTACGCAGCGAGGTCAAAGCCACTATTCCGCTCGATTTCGAAATCGAGCGCGCGCGCGAAATGGTCGGCCGGCTCGTGCCGGACATCCAGGAGAACATGCACCTCATCGCCCAGGAGGAGGTCGAGGTCGAGGAGTTGCAAGGGGAGCTGACCAAGGCCGGGAAGAACCTCGAGACCGAGCGCCAGCAGCTGCTCTCGCTGCGCAGCGATCTCGATAACGGCCAGGGCAAGGTCCGTTACGCCGGCCGCAAGGCGACCGGCGACGAAATGCGGGCCGAGCTGAACCACCGCTTCGAGCACTTCAAAACGGCCGAGGCCACGATCGGAGCCAAGCGGAAGATGCTCGAGGCACGCGAGAAGACGCTGTCGGCCGCCCGGCAGAAGCTCGAGGGGATGCTTGGGGCGAAGCGCGATCTCGAGGTCCAGGTGCAAAACCTCGAGGCGCGGCTCAAGATGGTCCAGGCGGTCCAGACTACCAGCCAGTTCCACTTCGATGACAGCCAGCTGTCACGGTGCAAGAAGCTGGTGCAGGACCTGCGCAAGCACCTGGACGTCGCCGAGCGGATGATGGAGCAGGACGGCAGGCTGTTCGACAATCTGAGCATCGAACCGGACGCCCCGGAGGACATCGCCGAGCAGATCGATCAGTACTTCCGCGCCAAGCCTGCCGGGGGGGCTGCGGAGCAGGCTGCGCTCTAATTTGACAGCGCGCCGGGCCAATGTTCTGATAGGTTGCGCATTCCTTTCTTAGCTTTCGGTGAGCCGCCATGTTCGGAGAATGGAGACTGACACTGAGGCAGGCGGAGGAGGCGGCCCGCTCGGAACGGTTCGAGGAGGCGCTGGAGCTGGCCCGCCGTCCGGAGGTCGCCGACCACCGGAGGGCGGGTCAGCTGCGTCATCGCATCGCGCTGCGGCTGGCCGCGCGTGCCGGCGAGCAGCTGCGGCTCGGACATTCTCAGGCCGCCTGGCGCGATCTGCACCAGGCGGAGCAGGCCGGAGCGCCGGCCCCGCGGCTTGCGGGGGTGCGCCGCGAGCTGATCGAGCGCGCTCTGGCCGAGATGGGGCGGTACATCGCCGCCGGGGATCCGGCCCAGGCGCTCGAGCGCGCCGATGACGTGCTGGGACGCGGCGAGGATTCGACCGAGCTGCGTCGCCTGCGCCAGGGGGCCGCGTGCTGGCAGGAGGCGCGACGGATCGCACGCGACGGGGACTTCCGCCGCGCGCTCGAACAGATGAGCGTGGCCCGCGAGCTCCTGGGCGCGACGTCCGCGGCCGACCGGCAGCTGGCCGAGATGCGCGAGAACCAGTCGCTCGCCGCGGAGCGCGGCGAGCGCTTGGCTGCGGCCGTCGCCCGGCAGGACTGGGCGGTGACGCTCCGCGCCGCCGAAGCGATCCTGGAGCTGGCGCCGCGCTGCCGCGCCGCGCTGCAGGCGCGCGACGAGGCCTGGCGGCGGCTGGGCGTGCCGCTCCGCGCCGCGGCGGCCAGCGTCGTTCCCGTGCGGCGGGACGCCCCCGCGCGTATCGATCCCTACCCGCGCAACGGATCCCTCGCCGGGCGGTTTGTCCTCTGGGTGGACGGCGTGGGCGGCTACCTGGTGCTGCCCGCCCCGCGCGTGACCATTGGGCAAGCGGCGCCGGACGGCACGGCCGATATCCCGGTGTTCGGCGACCTGTCGCGGCAACACGCCACGATCGTGCGCGACGGGGAAGGCTACACACTGTGCAGCGAGCGCAGCACCTGGGTGAACGAACGCCCGGTGGGCGAGGTTCCGCTGCGGGACGGCGACCGCGTCCGCCTGGGCCGCAGCGTCGAGCTCGTGTTCCGGCAGCCCTGCCCGGTAAGCGCGACGGCCCGGCTGGAGCTGAGCGGACCGCACCGGCTGCACCTGGCCGTGGCCGGCGTGCTGCTGGTGGCGGACACCTGCGTGCTCGCGGGCGGCGACCAGGCGCACGTGCGGGTGCCGGATCTGCGGGGGCAGGTGGTGCTCTATCGGCAGGGGGGGGAGTGGTGGTGCCGCGCGGACGGGCCGATCGAAGTGGACGGGTGCCCCTTCGATCGCCGCGCTCCGCTGCGGCCGGCTTCGCGCGTCATCGCCGGGGAGCTGTCGTTCAGCCTGGAACCGCTGGGCACGCAATTGGGCCCGGCGTGAACGGCGCCGCATCGGCGGCATGTCACGTTCGCGGCAGCCTAACTCGCTCCCTCGCCGTCGCCCCAAAGAGATTGAGCCATGAAGTTCACCTACACCAGCGGTTCACGCCCCCTCGAGGGGTACACCATCAAACGGGGCGTCGGGCACGGCGGGTTCGGCGAGGTCTATTACGCCGTAAGCGACGGCGGCAAGGAGGTGGCGCTCAAGCTGGTGCAACGTAACCTCGACATCGAGCTGCGCGGTGTGGCGCAGTGCATGAACCTCAAGCATCCCAACCTGGTCACGCTCTATGACCTGCGCAGCAACGACGCGGGCGAGCAATGGGTGATCATGGAATACGTGGCGGGCAAGAGTCTGGCCGACGTGCTCGAAGAGCACCCGACCGGCCTGCCGACCGCCGATGTGCATCGCTGGCTCAAGGGGATCGCCGCGGGTGTCGGTTACCTGCACGACAAAGGGATCGTGCACCGCGACCTCAAGCCGGGCAACCTCTTCCTCGAGGACGGTGTGGTCAAGGTCGGTGACTACGGGCTGTCCAAGTTCATCACCGCGAGCCGCCGCAGCGGCCAGACCGAAAGCGTCGGCACGGTGCACTACATGGCGCCGGAGATTTGCAAGGGGAAGTACGACCGGGAGATCGACATCTACGCCGCCGGGGTCATCCTCTACGAGATACTCTCCGGCGACGTGCCGTTCGACGGCGAGAGCGTCGGTGAGATCCTCATGAAGCACCTCACTGCCCAGCCCGATGTGGCGCGGCTGCCGGCGCCGTACGACCGCATCGCCGCGCGCGCTCTGGCCAAGGACCCCGCGGAGCGCTACCGCACGATGGACGAGCTGGCCGCGAGCCTGAACGGCCAGCGGGTGGAGTCCGTCGCCGCTGACGACCAGGCGTGCGGTACGGACAGGGAGACGGCGGCCTACGCGCCGGTGCAGGCGCCCGCCGCCCCGCCGTCCTCCGCGCGCGAGCATGGGGAGGAGCCTTTCGCGGATTGGTGCGCCCGGCAGTATGCGCAGGGGCGTGCGCGCTTCACGTCATGGTGGCGCCGCCCGTGGGGGCCGCTGGACTACCTGATTGCCGTGCCGCTGGCCGCGATCGTGATTGCTGTGGCGATGAGTCTCGTGCACTTCGTGGTCTGGGCCGGGGTCGTGATGTTCTTCCCGTTTGCGCTGATCGGGCTCGTCGCGCTGTTCGTGATCCGCGCCGTGACGGGGCCGCGGCGCCACGGGCTGGCGCCGCCGCCCCGCATGGGACCGGTCGTGCTCAATCCGGTCGCTGCGCCGCTGCGTGCGGCGCCCGCCGCGGCGGCACCCGCCGCGCCGCCGCCGCCGCGCAATCCAGTCGCGCCGCCCCCGCCCCGGCTCCGTCCGGCGATAGCGCCGCGCGCGGCGCTGCGGCGCAGCGAGCTGCCCCCCAAGTCGAATCGGGTCCGTCTCGCGGAGGCCATCAGCGCGATGCTGCTGGCCGCCGTGCTCTCCGTCGTGGCGGGCGTCTTCGCGGCCGGTCTGCTCGGGCTGCCAACGCCGCAGCAGGGGGCGTGGCTGGCCGCGACAACCCTGGCCGGGTGCTGGGCCGTCATCGTGCCGGGAAAACTCTGGGAGGGCGCCAAGGGGGACGGCGTGCCGCGGCGGCTGGCCATGGGGCTGCTGGGGCTCGGCGTCGGCTTCTGGAGCGGCTACCTCGCCGGGCTCCTGGGGATCGACGCGGCATTCGCGGCCCGCACGGTGCCGGCGCACGCAGTTCCCGGCTGGCTGTCCCCCGCAGGAGTGCGCGCGACCTTCTTCGCGCTGGCCTTCGTCGTGCCGGCCTGGTGGCGCCTGGCCGACTCGCGGCGTTCCCTGCGTTTCAACCCCTGGTCGGTCATCGTCCCCGCTGTCTGGGCCTACCTGATCACGCTGGTCTGGGACTACCCGCAGCCGCTCGGCGCGGCCGTAATCGGGCTGGTTGCGCTGATCGTGCAGCTCGCGAGTCCCTGGGACGACGGCATGGTAGGGAAGAAGAAGAATCTGCCGTCAGCGGCGCCCGGCGGTAATGCGCCGCCCGGCGCGAACTTCAACATGGCGGCGCTGTTCTTTATCGGTCTGGCGATCCTGCTGATCGGCGGGGTCGCCTTCATGCTGCTCATCGCATGACGGGTGAGCAGCCCTAGCGATGGAGCGTGGGCCATGACCGCGATCTGCTGTATCATCGGGAGCGTCCTGATCGGGCAAGCGAGCCCCGCGCACACGGCCGAGGCCGGGGCGGGCGAGCGGCCCGCCTGGGTGGAACGGGGCGAGTGGATGGACCCGCCCGTGCGCTACCGGGTCGCCACCAGCGAGTTGTGGGCGACGCCCGAGCGCGCGCGCGACGACGCGCTCGAGCAGGCGCGTGACGTCGCGCGGCAATTCGCGGCCGAATCGGAAGCCGCACCGCGCAGCGACTGGCGCGTCCCGCTGCGAGTCGTCGAGGACGAGTTGCTCCAGAACGAATACATCGAGAAGGTCGATCGCACGTTCGGCACCATGTACCGGGCACACCTACTGCTGGCTCTCTCCCCGGACAAGCGCGAGACGGTGCTGGCGGAGTGGAACCGGAGTCTGGCCGAGCATCGCCTGGTTCAGCTTGGCGGCGGGCTCGGCTTCCTGCTGGTCTGCCTCTCGGCGTGGCTCGGCTACCTGCGGCTCGACGACGCGACGCGGGGCTACTACACGCCCTGGCTGGTCGCGCTGGCGCTGGGGATCGTGGCCGGCTCCGGTGCGCTCGTTTATTCCTGTGTCCTGTGACAGACCGGGAAAGGGAGGGAGCATGCGAACGTTGCTCGTCGTGATCGGTGCAGTATTGTTCGTCTTGGCGGCCCTGGTGGTGCTTGCGGTCGGATTGTACGTGGTCAGGTTGCGACCGGTGCTGGCGCGCGCGGGCGACGAGGTCGTGCTGGAGCATGGCGAGCGGTTCGCCGCGGGAATAGGATCGGACCTTGCGGTGCAAGCCTCCCCAGGCGGCGATCCAGCGGGCGTAGAGCTCGAGGTGGGGCGCGCGACGGCGCAGCATGGTCCTTTTACGCTCGAACGGCGCGCGGCGGCGCTGGAGCGGCTGCGCACGCTGACGCTCCAGGAGCTATCCGTGCTGCTTGTCTTCGCCACCGGGCTGCTGGCCGCGCTGCTCTGGGGCACCAGTACCCTGGTCCGCGCTTTCCGGTGCGACGCGAAGGACGCCGCCGGGCTGCGCGCCGACTTGGCGGTGCTCGAAGACCGTGTCCAGGCCCTGGAACGGGCAGCAGATGCCGCCGCCCGGCCGGAGCAAGAAACGTCCGAGGTCAGTTGAACTTTGTCGAAAGGGGGAGCAAGATGGAAGCAACCTGGGCGGGAGTGCTGCCGGTTCTCGGCTTCTGGCAGGCTCAAGCTCCCGAGCCGGTCTGGCGCGGACTGCTCACTCCGGCGATCCTCATCCCCGCACTGGCACTGCTGATCCCGGTTCTCGCGGTGCTGCTTTCCGGCCTCAAAGGGGTGGTGCGGGCGATGCGCGGTGAGCCGGACGATTTCGAGCAGTGGCAGGCGGAGCTCGACAGCCTGCGTGCGCGCGTCGAGGAGCTGGAGCGGGCGCGGAGTGCTCAGCCGTCGAGCTACGAGGGCCAGGTCTGATCCGCCGCTCGCCGCGCCCCCAACCCAACACGGGGTGCCTGCTTTGTCATCCCGAGCGCAGCGAGGCAGAAGCGCAGCGAAGGATCTCGGCACGACGACGGCACTCCGCGCGGCGAAGCGCGTTCGGTAGGAACCCATGGCCAGCGTCACCTCGGATCACCTGCTCATTGAAAGGATCTGCGCGGGGGACGCGGCCGCCTGGGAGCAGCTGATCGACCGTTACGAAGGGCGGCTGCTCGCGTTCGTCGCCTCGCGGTTGCAGGATCGCGCCGCGAGCGAGGACGTGGTCCAGGAGACGTTTGTCGGCTTCCTTACCAGCCTGCCCCATTTCGATCGCTCCCGCGATCTCGGCACCTACCTGTTCTCCATCGCCGCACACAAGCTGACCGACCACCTCCGCAAATACGGGCGTCGCCCGTGGGAGGCGGCAGGGGCCAGCGACGGCGACGGCCGCCCGCTCGATGAGCTGCCTGGCCACGCGCGCGCCGCATCGAGCATTGCGCTGAGCGGTGAGCGGCACGCGTCCGAGGACGGCCGGTTGGCCGACGCCCTGCGCGCACTGATCGCGCAGTGGGCCGAGCGGGGGCAGTTCGAGCGGCTCAAGTGCATGGAACTGCTGTTCGTGCGCGGCTGGCCCAACAAGGAGGTCGCCGCACGGGTGGGCATCACCGAGCAGGCGGTGGCGAACTACAAGCACCAGACGATCACGCAGCTGCGGCGATTGATCCGCGATGCCGGGGTGGCCGACGCGACCGTTGTGGAACTGGCGGAAGGCGAAAGGAGCTGAGCGATCGGAAGCGATGCAGGAATGATCCCGGTAAGCGACGCCGAGCTCGCCAGTTTTATGGAGGAATCGCTGCGTCCGGATGAGATGGCCCGGATCGAGGCGGCGCTGCGCGAATCCGCCCCGCTACGCGCGCGGCTGGACGCGGTCCGCCAGGCCAGGAATCGCGGCTGGCACAGTGTCGGGGCGATCTGGCGCGCGCACCGCCTCAGCTGCCCCCCCCGCGCGGAGCTGGGCAGCTTTCTGCTCGATGCGCTCGATCCCGACCGGCAGGACTACGTGCGGTTCCACACCGAGGTGGTGGGGTGCCGCATCTGCCTGGCGAATCTCGAGGATCTGCGCGGCCGCCAGGCGGAGCAGGCTGAGGTGACACGGAAGCGTCGCAGCCGGCTGTTCCAGTCCAGCGTGGCACACGTTCCCCGCCCGCGCGGGGCGCGTCCCTGAAAAAAAAGCGAGCGGCGCCGTTGCGGCGCCGCTCGCGAAAGAAGAGGTCATGGCGCGGCCGTCGTGCTAGAGGCGGGACTTGACCCGCGCTACGGCCGTGGAGAAGAAGGACCGCACCGAGGAACGCATCGAGCCTTCCTCGGGGCGTGGCTCCGGCGGCATGGGCCGCGGCGGCTCCGGGACCCGGTCCAGCCCGGGGATCGGGCAGGCCGCGTCCGGCTGCCCAGCCGCGCAGCCGGACGAGCACGCGCTCGGGTAGCCGGAGACGTACGTCAGGCAGGGCGGCCGGCACGCTTCGAGCTGCCTGATGCCGCGCTCCGCCCGGTGCCGCACACAGCGGTCCGGATCCGAGCACGCGGTCATCCGCATGGCGTCGACAACCTCCGGCGCGCAGGCCCGCATGTCCGCGAGCGAATCGGCCGCCTTCTCGCGCACGCACGGGTCGCAGTCCCCTTGCATGCACCCGAGCAGGGCGGCGACGATCTCCGGATGGCACTGCCAGTTGTACCCCTCCAGCCTGCCGACGGCTCGCTTGCGATCACACCCGCGGCGGCCCGAGTCCAGCTCGCAGATCAGCTTGCCGATCTTGAGCGCGTCTTCGTCACACGCCCCGCAAGCGGCTCCCGAGGGCCCGCATTTCGGCTCGCAGCAGCGATGGAAGCAGGCCTGGACCACCTCGCGACCGCGCGCCAGCACACCGGATCCCGGTTCGGCGGCCAGCGCGGGGGCCGCCAGGCCGATGAGGATGGTTACACTCGGTGCATAAAGAATCCTTCGCATGAACGTTCCTCCTTTCCAGCGTTACAGACTCGGCTGCGCCGGGCGTCGGCCGCCCGGCGTGTTCCGTGGCCGGTCCTTCGCCGAACCGCGTCGCACGCTCCACCGCGTGCGGCCGTGCCGATGCGGCAAACCAGCCGCAAGAACTATGGCCGGGAACCGGCGCGGGAGCAAATCTTGGCACCCGGAAACGCGACCGCGTCCGCGACCCAAACCGGTTGTTGTGCAAAGCGACCCGGCCTTGCGCTACAATAACCTGCGCTCCACGCAGCTTGGTGCGCCTGCGCGCGTGCAGCTTGCCCAGTCTGTTGTCTTGGAAGAATTGATGTTGGACACGCGGCGGATTCGCTCGCTCAAGTGGGTCCAATGGTCAAGTTATTTTTGGACGGGCCCTGGACGTGCCCCGGCTTCTCTCCGCTCTCTCGTTCCTGGCACTCGCGAGCGCGTTCTGGCCGCTCTCGCGGTTTGTGGCGGCTGCGCGGGGTACGGCGCTTCGTTCGGCATCGGCTTGGGCGCTGATTGCCGCAGCGGGGTGGGGATCTGTCGCCTTGCTATCGGCGCTGGAGCCCGCGCCGACCGCCTGCAGCCTGCTCGGCCTGGCGCGGCTCGGGGCCGCTCCGCTGCTGCTCGCGCCCCTCATCTCTGTCCTGGGCGCCCGGTGGCCCGGAGCACGCGCCTGGAACCTGATCGTGCTCAGCCTGCTGGGGATCTTCCTGCTCCCGGTTCTCGAGCAAGCCGTGCTGCGGCGGCCGCTCGAAGGGGACCGGGTCGGCATGGACGGACCGCGTTTTGCGATCTACTGGCTAGCCGGTGCGGTGGGCATCGCGAACTATGTCCCCACGCGGTTCGGCGTGGCGTCGCTCTGCCTGGCCGTTGCCATGGCGCTGGCGAGCTACGCGGTTGGCCCATGGACGGTCGGCCGCGTGCGTGTCAGCGAGTGCGTCGCACTGGCTGGTCTGGTCGCGAGCGGCGCTGTGTGGCTGGCCTACCTGGTCGCTCGGCGGCCGATGCCAGCGGGCTTGGACGGAGCCTGGATCCGCTTTCGGGACGCGTGGGGACTGGTCTGGGCGGGCAGGTTCCGCGACCGCTGGAATGCCGAAGCGAAGCGGCTCGGGTGGCCGGTGCGGCTGACCTGGAGGGGCTTTCGCTCGGTCGAGCATTTCCACCCGATCGCCGGGGCGTTGCCCCATGCCGCCGAGCAGCAGTTCTGGCTGCAGATGCGCCGCTTCGCTCGTTCCGAACGACTGATGGGTCGCTGAAACGCGCGCTGGCTCGCCGCCCCGTGGCGGTTCCGCCGACTCAAGGCGGCACTCGATCGCAGGCTCAAGCGTTGAACTGCACCAACAAAAGAAGCCCACGGCGTGGGGGGGCCGTGGGCTCGGGCGTGGGTCTGGGGTGCTCCCGCCTGGCCTTTACCGCATGCCGCTATCCTGCGCGTCCGGATAAGGGGGGGGCGAGTAATTCGGCGCTCCCTCCTGGACCGCGGGCGGCGTCATGGGAATCGGCGAGACACCGGGCGCACACGAGCTCGATGGACAGGGCGAGATCATCATGGGGGGAACCTCGCAGCCCGTGCGACAGTAGCGACGGTGGAACCAGCCGCACGGCGAACACGAGCACCCGCTGACGAGCACCGCCGCCGCGAGCGCCAGGCCGATGCCGGCAAGCCTTGCTTTCTGCATGACTGCCTCACTTCCTTTTCGGGGCTTCCTTCACCGCGCAATCCATGGGGCTGCGCATGAAGAGGTCGCAGGGCCGCACGAGACCGGCGGCTCAAGCCGCCCGGCTCGGAGCAGTAGAAACGAAGTCACGGCCGGAAAGACGAGCCGTAGTCTCATCAACGGCGAGGGATGGGGGTGGGTCGCAGGCTGTGGCTCTTCCCGCTCGAGTGCTCGTCCGGTCAGCCAAGTATAGAACGTAAGCCCGCCGCGTCAATCAGCCGCTTTAAATTGCTCGGCACAAGCAACAAGCTGCGTAAGCTGATAAAAATGAGAAGCACTTAGCCGAATAGTTTGCGAAAATCGCGCGATACCCCTGGTCGGTTGCGAGGTTGAATGGACCTAGCAGAACCGTCGTCGCTCTTTGCGGAGGTACACGCTCATGCGCTCGACACTCGCCCTTGCCGTGATTCTGGTTCCATGCGCCTGGCTGGTCGGCGACGAGCCGCCGCGGAGGGAGCGGCCGAGGCTCGAACCACGCATGTTCGATCGGCTCGACGTTAACCAGGACGGTGTGATCACGCTCGATGAGATTCCCGCGGCACGGCGCGAACGCGCCGCGCGGCTCATCGAGCGGCTGGACGCGAATGGGGACGGCAAGGTAACGCGGCAAGAGTTCAACGAGGGGATCCAGCGGCTCCGGCCGCCCGGCGACCAGCCGCCCCAGCGCAAGCGTGTGGACGGCGCGCCAGGCAAGACAGGCGAGTCGCGCCGAGCGGCCGCGCCGGACGAGCCCCGCCGAGACGCTGCCGGGCGCCCCACGGCGGGCGGTTCCGCGCTACTCTTCCGGCTGCTTGACACGGACGGAGACGGCAAGCTCTCGCGCGAGGAGCTCGCGAAGGCGGCCGAAATCATCATGAAGTTGGATAGCGATCACGACGGATTCGTGACTTCGCGCGAGCTGCTCGAGGGGCTGGGCGGGACGTCGGCCGCAACCACGCCGGCGCCGGGCGACGAGCCGGCGCTGGAACTGGCCGGGCGGGTCATCCGGCGTGCCGACAAGAACGGTGACGGCAAGCTGACGAAAGAGGAGCTGCCGGAGATGATGCGCGGGCGGTTCGATGAGATGGACACGAACCACGATGGAGCCATCGATCGGGCCGAGCTCGCCGGGAGCGTTGCGCGAATGCGCCGGACGGTGCGCGACGCGGCGGGAGCCGCCGGGGCCGGACCGCTACGCCGCCCCGGCAGCGCCGAGCCGGACGGCGGGGGCCGCGCGAACGCCGCCATCGCTGCCAACCGACCACGGGTCGCGGCGTTCCTGCGCCGGCATGACAAGGACGCGGACGGCCAGGTGTCGGCCGCCGAGTTTCCCCGGGACAAGGCCGCGCTCTTCAAAAAGCTGGATGCGAATGGCGACGGCTATCTGACGCCGGACGAGATCGCACGCGGCATCGACGAACTCGAGGCGGGGCTGGGCGATGGCGCGGCAGGCGCGGCGAAAGCGAACCAGGAATAGCCGCGGCATGGCGCGGCTGGTTTGCGTCTCTCCACTCGTGCCTGCGTATCAACTCTTGGCCGCCGCCTCGCCGCGCTTCGGCTGCGGGATCTTCGCGGCGTCCTTCAAGAAGATCTCGATCCCCTCGTCGGTCAATGGGTGCCTGATCAGCTGCTTCATAATCTCGAACGGCATGGTGCAGCAATCGGCTCCCTCGAGAGCGGCCTGCATGACGGTGAGCGGGCTGCGCACGCTGGCCACCAGGATCTGCGTGCTGAAGTCGTAGTTCGCGTAAATCTGCTTGATGCGCCGTACCACTTCGAACCCGTCCTCACCGATCCGGTTCAGCCGGTCAACAAACGGGCTGATAAAGTACGCGCCGAGCTTGGCGGCTAGCAATGCCTGGAGCGGCTGAAACGTGACCGTGACGTTGACGCGGATCCCCTCGCCGGTGAGCCGCCCAATCGCCTTGAGCCCCTCGGTCATGATCGGGATCTTGACGACCACGTTCTCGTGCAGCGCGGCCAGTTCGCGTCCCTCGCGCACGATGTCGTCGGCGTGGAGGCTCAC
>JBGPMX010000025.1:0-15573 GCA_041487215.1 Planctomycetia bacterium
CCGGCCAGCGATCGCGACGAAACGTTTGCGCGCGAGAGCGGCTGATACCCCCCCTTCCCCCCCTTGCTAAGGGGGGGACAAGGGGGGGTATCAGCGCAACAAAACTGGCATGAACACCCGGCATGCATTTTCATCAGCCCAGGTCGGGGGTGAGGGGCCGTGGGCAAGCGAGACACCTGCGGTCAACGCAGCGGCGGGGTCGGAGACCCGCGCCGAGCAGAGGCTCAGCTCGAGATGGATCCGGCGATGGCGGGGGGCGAGGGCTCGGACCGGACGTTTTCGGTGTCGCTCACGACCACGCCGTCACGCATGCGGATGATCCGCTTGGCGCGCCGCGCGATGTCCTCTTCGTGCGTGACGATGATGATCGTCTTGCCCGCCTCGTTCAGCTCGTCCAGCATGTCCATGATCTCTCCGCTGGTCGCGGTGTCGAGATTCCCGGTCGGCTCGTCGGCCAGGATGATGTCGGGATTCATGGCCAGGGCGCGGGCGATGGCCACGCGCTGCATCTGGCCGCCGGAGAGCTCGGTCGGCTTGTGATCGAGCCGGTCGCCCAGCCCCACCAGCTCGGCCAGCGCCACGCTGCGCGCACGGCTCTCGACGCCGACGCTCCCCTGGTAGTACAGGGGCACCTCGATGTTCTCGGCCACCGTCAGCTGCTGGATTAGGTTGTAGGACTGGAAGATAAAGCCGAGGTACCGGCTGCGGATCTCGGAGAGTTCGTCGTCGTCCAGCTTGGCCACGTCGCGATCCGCCAGCAAGTAGCTGCCCGACGTGGGCTGGTCGAGGCAGCCGAGCAGGTTGAGCAGCGTGGATTTGCCCGAACCGGAGGGGCCCATGATCGCCAGGTAGTCCCCCTCGGCGAAATCGATCGACACGCCGCGCAGCGCTTGCACGGTGACCGAGCCGAGGTAGTAGTACTTCGTGAGATCGACGATGCGCGAGATGAGTTTCATGGAGTATTCCAGTCGGCAGTCGGCAGTCAGCAGTCGCCTACGCTCGCACGCCCTACGCTCGCACGCCGCGCGACGTTATTCGTGCCGCAGCGCCTCGATCGGATCCATCTGGGCCGCGCGCTGAGCCGGGTAGAGCCCGAACACAATGCCCACGGCGATGGAGAAGCCGATGGCGATTGGCAGGCTCCAGAAGTTGATTTTAGTGCGCACCACATCCGAGTTGAAGAAGTGCTCGGCCACCATGCGTATTCCCTCGGGGGCGACCAGGCCGAGTACGAGGCCGATCAGGCCGCCCAGGCCGGTGAGCAGCACCGCCTCGATGAGGAACTGCACGGTGATGTCGCGCTGCTTGGCGCCCAGCGCGCGGCGGATGCCGATCTCGCGCGTCCGCTCTGTCACGGTTGCGAGCATGATGTTCATGATGCCGATGCCGCCGACCAAGAGCGCAATCGAGGCGATCGAGCCGAGCAGCATGTTAAAGAGGCGGCGGGTCCGCTCGGCCTCCTCGAGCAGGTCCAGCGGCACGGTCAGGGCCCAGTCGGGCCTCTTGTGGTACTTCTTGAGCAGGGTCTCGACGATCTGCGCCGTGCCGCGCACCTCGCTGGTGTCGTGGACCGACAGCGTGATCTGACGCAGCTCAACCCGCTCCGCGCTGAACGTGCCCGATTGCCGGTTGAGGATGGTCTCGCCAAACCGGGCGCGGCAGGTGGAGAGCGGGATGTAGACGTCGTCGTTGAAATCCTCGGCCGCCTGGCTCCCGCCCGCGCCGGCCGTCGGCGTGCGCCGCAACATCACGCCGACCACCTTGTAGTAGTGGTTGTTGATCTTCACCACCTTGCCCATTGCGTCCTCGAACCCGAACAACGCCTCGGCGGTGTGCGAGCCGATGACGGCGACATTCTTGATGAGCTCCTCGTCGCTGTCGGTCAGGAAGCGGCCGCGCGACAGCCGGAGCTGGTTCATCTCGGCGTACATCGGCGTCGTCGCCACTACCCGGCCGTCGACTTTGCGCGCCAGGTAACGCACCTCGTAGGGGAACGTGCGCATCGGCAGGCCGCGCCAGACGGTCGATACGCGGGTGAAGCGGTCGAAGTCTTCGTAGACCAGGCCGTATTCGAGGATGCGGCGGGTCTGCGTGGACGAGTCGTCCGGCGGCTTGACGCTCCGCACGATGATGTTCGTGGCCCCCAGCCGCTTGATCTGGTCGAGCGCCTCTTGTTTGGAGCCTTCGCCGATGGTCACCATCGCGATCATGGCCGCGATGCCGATCATGATGCCGAGCACGGCGAGCAGCGAGCGGAGCTTGTGCAGCATCAGGCTCTTGAGCCCGAGCCGCAGGACGAGGACGGTGGGGGGTGAAGCCATAAGCAGTGAAGCACTCGGGTGTCTGTTCCGTGTTATCCGGCTCTGGGTGGCACGTCCCGCCAGGCAAACTCCCAGAGCAGAGACTTCCGAAGTCTTCCACGCGGCGCCCGGACTTCGGAAGTCTTTCCGCGGGGACGGAGCACACTGTTCGGCGCGGGTCTCCTGACCCCGCCGATTACCGACCGCAGGTCTGCCGGGCGCGCTGGAGACCTTCGGTCCAAAGGCACGGCGGGGTCAGGAGACCCGCGCCGAACAAGGGACTCGCTACGCCGCGCACGCTCCAGCCGGATGAACCAGAATTAACTTATGCACCACTGCGGAAGATATATGCTGGCTCCACTCACCCGCCGCGCGATGCTCGCGCGCTGTGCCGGCGGTTTCGGCGCCGTCGCGCTCACCGCCATGCTCGCGGAACGCGACGCCGCGGGGGAAGCGACGGAGCCGGCGTTGCCGCGCGGCCAGTTCCCGGCACGGGCGCGCAACATCATCTTCCTGTACATGGACGGCGGCCCCTCGCAGGTGGACACGTTCGACCCCAAGCCGCGGCTGGAACGGGAGCACGGCCAGCCGTTCAGGATGAAGATCGAGCCGACGCAGTTCAACAACAACGGCAGCACGTTGGCGAGCCCGTGGAAGTTCCACGCGTACGGCGCGAGCGGCATCCCCGTGAGCGATCTCTTCCCGCACGTCGCCCGCTGCGTCGATGACATGGCAATCGTTCGCTCCATGACCTCCAACTTCTCCGAGCACACCACCGCCAACTTCTTCCTGCACACCGGCACCGGGATGCAGGGAAGGCCGAGCATGGGGGCCTGGGTCACCTATGGGTTGGGCAGCGAGTGCCGCGATCTCCCCGGCTTTGTCGTGCTCAACGGCGGCCTTATTCCCGTCGGTGGCTTGGACAACTTCAACAGCGGATTTCTACCCGCCACCTACCAGGGATCGATTTTTAAGGCGACGCCCGAGCCGGTCGCGAATATCCGGCCGAGCGAGCCGACCGTGGCAGCACAGCGGAACAAGCTGGCTCTGGTGCGCCGGCTCGACCAGGCCATGCTCGATCAGTGCGCGCACGCCGACGACATCGAGTCCGCGATCGCCAACTACGAGCTGGCATTCCGCATGCAGACGGCCGTCCCCGAGCTGATGGACCTGGTCGGGGAGTCCGCCGCGACCCGGCAGCTCTACGGCATCGAGGCGGAATTCGAGCACACACGCACGTTCGCACGGCAGTGCCTGGTAGCGCGCCGGCTGGTGGAGCGGGGTGTACGCTTCATCGAGCTCACCTGCCCGGCGGTCGGCGGCGGGGCGGACCGCTGGGACCAGCACGGCGGGCTCAAGAAGGGGCACGAGGACAATGCACGGGCGGTCGACCAGCCGATCGCCGGTCTGCTCCGGGACCTCAAGGCGCGCGGGCTCCTGGACGAGACGCTCGTGGTGTGGGCCGGCGAATTCGGCCGCACACCGTTCGCACAGGGAAGCGACGGGCGCGACCACAACCCGTTCGGATTCTCAGTCTGGCTCGCCGGTGGCGGAATCAAGGGAGGCACGGTTTTCGGGGCAACCGACGAATACGGTTACAAGGCGGTCGAGAACCGGGCCGAGATCCACGACCTGCACGCGACCATGCTTCATCTCCTGGGCGTGGACCACAAGAAGCAGACATTCCGCTGGGGCGGGCGCGACATGCGGCTGACCGACGTCCACGGCGAGGTGATCACGGGGATCCTGGGCTAGTAGTGGCCCGACGCGCCATGCCACGTTGGAGCCCGGCCCCCTCTCCCGCTCAGGCGGCCGGCCGCGCGGCGGGGGCGGCCCCAGCGGTCGCCGCGAGGTTCGTTTCGAGCCAATGGCCGAGCACCGCGAACTGCCAGACCCGTGACCAGGCGATCCGGCCGCTCTCGAAGCGCCGCCACAGTGCGTCGGCGTCGAGCAACGGAAGGAGCCGAGCCCGATGGAACGCGGCGAGGCCGTCGCGAACCAGTGGGGCGATAGGTCCGCGCATCCACCGCGCCATCGGGAGCACGAAGCCCTGCTTGGGCCGGCGCGCCAGGCCGGGTGGCACCAGGTCCGCGGCCGCGCGGACGAGCAGCGTTTTCACGCCCCGGCCGGCCACGCCGAAACGCAGGCAGCATTCCACGAGCGCGTGATCCAGAAACGGCACTCGTAGCTCGAGCCCGTGCGCCATCGCCATGGCGTCCGTGTCGCGCAGCAGGGTGCTCCGCATATATCCCTCGAGCTCGAGCAGGCTGACACGTGTGGTGATCGGCAGCCGCGAGTTCGAATCGTTCGCACAGAGAGCCGTGTTGGGGGAGATGCCCATCGCCCGCAGCTCGGCATCGGACCAATAGGCGCGGAGGGCTTCGTAGCGCGCGCGCAAGGGCGCAGCGCGGTCGGTGAGCGCGGCCGCGCGGTCCCCCGTGCTGCCGCCACCGGCGAGCGCGCAACGCCAGCGGTCCGGCAGGCGCCCGGTGAGCGGCGCCCAGCGGTGCGCGAGCGGCAGCACCCGGAAAGCCGGATATCCGCCGAACAGTTCGTCACCGCCCAGCCCGGACAGCGCCACTTTCGTCCCGGACGACGCGGCGGCGTGCGACACGATGAACGTGTTCACCGCATCGGCGCTCGGCAGGTCCATGGCACGAACCGCTTCGGCAACACGGGCGGCCACATCCCGGTCCGAGAGCACGATTTCGTAGTGATCGGTTCCGCAGCGTGCCGCGATCGCGCGCGCGGCGGCGGATTCGTCCAGCCCCGCGTCCGGAAAGCCGACCACGAAGCTGCGCAGCGGCGCGCGCGTGGCCCGAGCGGCCAAAGCGGCCACGATCGATGAATCGATCCCGCCGCTCAGGAAGCACGCCACCGGGACGTCGGAAAGCAAGTGCTCGCGGACCGCACGCTCGAGGTGGTCCCGGATGATCCCGCCGAGCGCGCGAGGCGGCGTCTCGTGCCGCGCCGGCGCGGGCCGCCAGTAGGGCCGCGGCTCGACAACGCCCGCACGCCCCACGCGCACCCAATGCCCGGCCGGCAGCGAGCGCACCCCCTCGATCAGGGTGCCCGGCTCGGTTACCGCACCGAACCGCACGTAGCCCGCCAGGGCGGGCCGATCGATCTGCACGGGAACGCAGCCCGAGGCCAGGATGGCACGCACCTCCGAGGCGAACCGGAACGTGCCGGCTTGCTCGTGGTAGTAAAACGGCTTGATCCCCAGGCGATCGCGCGCGCACCACAGCTCGCCGGCCGCGGCGTCCCAGATGGCCACCGCGAACATGCCACGCAGACGCTCGAGGCAGTCGGCGCCCCACACGGCGTACGCCCGCAGCACCGTCTCCGTGTCCGAACTGGACAGCCAGCGCGGCACGCGCCGGCCCAGCTCGCCGCGCACCTCGCGGTGGTTGTAGATCTCTCCGTTGAGCACGATCCAGTTACCGCTCGCCGGGTCGTGCATCGGCTGGTGGCCGGCCGGGCCGAGATCGAGAATCGCCAGGCGGGTGTTGCCCAACCAGGCACGGGGCGGTTGCGGCCAAGAGCCGGGGCGCGCCGCCGAAACGAACGCGGTGCCGCGGTCGTCGGGCCCGCGGTGCACAAGCGCCGCAACCATGCGTCCCAACGCGCGCTCGTGGTCGACGGGCGGCCCCGCGTGCGACACGATGCCGGCTATCCCGCACATCGCTGATCCTTTCTCGCAGCCACGAGGTTCGAAAGCAGCACGGAGAAGCGCTGCGTCATGCGGCGGCGGTCGCAATGCGCGACCGCGTAGGCGCGGCCCGCCTCTCCCATGCGACGCATCTCGTCCCGGTGATCGGCACACCAGGCGATCGCGTCGCGAATTGCCGCCACGTCCCCCGGCGCCACCACCAGCCCGGCGCGCTGGTTCCGCACGATCTGCCCCAGTTCGCTCGACGGCGGCGCGATGGCAAGCACGGCGGTGCCGCACGCCAGCACCGCGTACAACTTGCTCGGCATCAGGCAGTGGACCAGCCGCGCGTCGAGCGGCACGACGTGCAGGTCCGCGGCACTCAAGCTCGTGGCCAGCCGGCCCGGCGGCTGGTAATCGAAGAGCCGTACGTTCCTGAGGCCGCGCCGCACGACCCGCTCCTGCAATGCCGGTTTGGAGGCCCCGGCGCCGATCAGCAGGAACACGATGTCGCGGCGCTCTGCCAGTTCCGCCGCCGCATCGATCAGCAGCTCCAGCCGCTGCGACAGCCCGATATTCCCCGAGTACATCACCACGAAGGCATCGTTCAGTCCGTGGCGGGCCCGGAAGTCGTTTTCTCGTTTGATCGGAATCAGCCGGCGGGTGTCCGCCCAGTTCGGGATGCAGGCGATCCGGTCGGCCGGCACCCGTGCGTTGGCGAGCAGCGTCCGCATGTCGCGGCTCAACACCACGACGCGGTCGGCACCGCGGTACGCCCCAAACAGCACCGCACGCAGCCAGTGCGACACGCCGCCGGGCGGCAGCCGACCCAGCGCCACGGCGACGTCGGGATAGATATCCTGGAGATAGACGAGCAGCCGGCAGCGGTGCCAGTGTTTCAGGAATTTGCCCAGCAGAGCCAGCAGCGGCGGGTCCGTCTCCACGACGACGATGCTGGGACGCGGCTGCCGCAGCGCAACCAAGAACGCGGCGCCAAGATAGGTGACCAGGTTCACGACGCGCCCCAGCAGCCACCGCTTCGGCAGCCGGGTGTGTATCACGCGGTGGATCCGAACCCCGCGCCGCAGCTCGGTTCCGATCCGCCGGTACGGGGCGCCGCCCGGGTTCTGGTTCGGCTGGCCGGCGATCACCGCGACGTCAAAGGCGCCCGCGAGATCCTCGCACAGCTCGGTGAGCAGCTGGCCGGTCGCCTCCGCATCCGGCCAGTAGGACCGATTGAGGAAAAGCAGCCGCGGCCGACCGACCGGCCCCACGCTTTGGGGTAAGGGAGAACTCAAGGCGTCCGTGCCCCTCGAGATGACATTAGTCGAGCCGTTCCACCTGAAAATCTTCGATCTGAATCGATACCCCCTGCTGCAGGAAATTCACGGCCACCAGCAGCCACGACTCGTTCATGCGCTTGCTGACTACCCCCTCGATGCCCGCCAGAGCGCCGGACCGAAGGCGGACCCGCATGCCGGGCTCGAGCCTGGCCTCGGGAGTCAGCGGCGCGCCCGACTCGATCAGCCGGGCGACCTGCCGGAGATCGCGTGTCAGCTCCGCGCCGTTCGGCACCTCCATCCATCGCGAGATGCAGTTGGTCGTCATCGCCAGGTGGCGCTGGCTGGGATCGCCATGCAGGAAAACGTAGCAGGCGAAGAGCGGAATATGGGCCACGCGCACCCGCCCACTCGGGGCGCGGACGCGGCGTGACACGATCGGCCCATAAAACGGAATGCCCAACGCGCGGAGGCGGCGCATGAGGTCCTTCTCGCGGCGGGACATGGTGTACAGCGCCCACCAGCGGCGGTCCGGGTCCGCACCGAGCTCGACGCGCTCGAGCAGATCGTCCGGATAGATATCGCTCTCGCGGGGAAGAATAGGCATACAGCCCTGACCCAAGCGAATCCGGCCGATCCGGCGCCGAGCGTGTGCCAACGCGGTCCGGCGAAGGCCGCACATCATAATGAGAAACGCCGGGGAAGAAGAGACCATTTCGGCACACTTCGGCTGAACTGCGTCAGCGCCGCACGCCGCCACCGCCGCCAGCTCTTGGTCGGGCCCTTACCGACAAATAAGCGGATCGGCATGCGTTCCTCCTTCCGCGGCCCCCGTCCCGCGCCCAAGCGCGCGGACGGCGTTCGATGGAATCGCCGCCCGCACGCAAACCGCGTGAGAGTTCACGTTAGCGGCGACGCATGAACTTCGGCATGTGCTCCGAAATCGAATCGGGCATGTAGCGCTCGGACCAGGATTGACGCGGAGTCTGGGCGAGCAGTGTGGTGAGCACGACCCCCACGCCGACGCCGATGCCGAAGGCGATCAGAACGGATTCCATCGGGTGGCCGGCGACGAGCGACTCGGCCTGGCTGTAGCCCTGGTCGATCGACTCACGTACCGTCCCGTATCCCTCGCGAATCCGATCGCCCATGTCGCCCATCTGCTCGCGCACCCGGTCGCCGACCCCCTGCCCCTCTTGTCGGTCCGACGCACGCCCCGTGCGACGGTCGTCGCCTCGTTCGGTTCTTCCCGTAGCCATGACTGCTCCTTAATTCCGATCCAGAAATGGGATCAAGCACGTGGTTGCCACATGGGCAAGCCGTTGCAACCATTGTGCCGGTCGCCGGCAGATCGCGCGCGCGACGCCATCTGTTGCGCTGCCGGGTCGAGCATCGTGAGGCCCGCCAAGATTCTTGCCAATCGTGCTCGGCTTTTGGCATCACGATTGCAGTGTGCTGTGTGCAAGTCGCGGAGATCGAAACGGCAAGATTAAAGGAGTCGCGCACGATGAACGCACAGCAGCTTGAAGGTCAATGGAACGAGATTCGGGGCGAGCTGCGTCGTAAGTGGGGCCAGCTGACGGACCAGGATCTCGAGATCCAGAACGGTAACATCGACCAGCTGGTCGGCCGGATCCAGCAGAAGACGGGGGAGGGACGCGAGGCGATCGAGAACTATCTGGAGAACCTGACGTCCCAGACAGCAACCGCGGTGGGGCAAGCCGCCGACACGGCGCGCGACTACGCCCAGCAGGCAATGGGCAAGATCCGCGACAACTACGAAACAGCAGCGGGGCAAGCGCGGCGGACCTACGACGAGGCCGAGAATTACGTCCGCGAGCGACCCGCACAATCGGTGGCGGCGGCGTTCGCCGCGGGCGTGCTCATTGGGCTCGTCGTGGGCTTGTCGCTGAGATCGCGTTGATCCCGCACGGCACGCGACGGAAAGGCCCGTCGGACCAGAACGAGCCGACTCCGAAGTCGTGCGAGTGGAACCGCCGGTTGCAAACGGTCCGTTTCTCGGCAGAATGGAGTCGGCTGCAACGGTATCGGTTCAACCAGGCATCGCGATCGGGCCGAGCCGCCCCAGCGGCGCGCTCGGCCCGATCGCGGCTTTACGGGGCAATCGCGGTCGCTCGAGCGCATGTGCGCGGACCAACGAGTCTCTCTGGAGCGTGTGCGGGACGCGATCGAGTACGCTCGCGTCTGCCCCGGGCCGCGCCACCGCTGTCCCTACTTGCCCACGCGGACGGCCCGCCACCTCGCACTTCGAATCGGTCCCTCGCAGCCGGGCCTGTACGGTTCCCTCTTGGAGCTCAACTTCCGCCGCAGCGGGTCGGTCATTTACCGTCCGGCGTGCGACGGCTGCCAGGAGTGCCGGGCGATTCGCGTCCCCGTCGCCCGCTTCCAATCCAACCGGGTGCAGCGGCGCTGTTCGAAGAAGAACTGCGACCTCTCGATTGACATCGCCCCGCCCGCCCCGACCGCGGAGAAGGCGCGGCTTTACCGCTCGTACATCAACCGCCGGCACGGCAGCGACACGGACCACCCCTGGCTCGACTTCTGCCGCTTCGTCTGCGAATCACCGGTCCAGACGTTCGAGGTGAGCTACCGCCTGGCGAACCGGCTCGTCGCCGTGGGCGTGATCGACGTGGAGCCCGCAGCACTGAGCACGGTCTACTGCTATTTCGATCCCGACGAGCGCGCGCGATCACTCGGCGTTTTTAACGTGCTGCGCATGATCGAAGAATGCCGGCAGCGCGGCATCCCCCAGCTGTATCTGGGCTACTACATCCGCGACTGCTCGAAGATGAATTACAAGTCCGGGTTCCGCCCGCACGAACTGCTCGGCACGGACGGCCGCTGGCACGAGTCCTGATCCACAACGTTCACGCCTCCCGGTTAGAGGTACGTCAGGCTTTCCAGCCTGACTCTGTTCGGCATCGGCCTTGTCAGGCTGGAAAGCCTGACGTACGCCGGATCGCCGTCGCGGCTGGCCAAACCGCCCGCACGTCGCGACAATGTCGCACCGGATCGGCGCTCAAGCTCCCCATGCCAGGCAGCACCCGATGAAACCCGCCATCGACTCGTACTGCTACCACCGCTACTTCGGGGAGTCCTACGCGGGACTTCAGAGCGATCCGGGCGCCCGCATGACCGTGTGGGACTTTCTCGAGCGCGCCGGCCGCCACGGCGTCGAGGGAGTCTCGATCGAGTCCTGTTTCCTGCCGCCGATTGACGACGAGCTGCTGGCCGGGCTGCGCGACCAGCTCGATGCGCACGGCTTCGAACGGGTCTGGGCGTGGGGCCATCCCGACGGCCTGCGGTCCGGCACCGACCGCCGCGCGGCTCGGGACCTGGTGCGGCACATCGGTTACGCGAAAGAGATCGGCGCCTCGGTCATGCGTATCGTGGGCGGCAGCCGGCGCACCCGGCCGAAATCGTGGAAAACGCACAAGCGGCGGCTCGCCCGCGCCCTCGCCGACCCGCTCGCCGCCGCCCAAGACCAGGGCGTGGTCCTGGCCATCGAGAACCACATCGACATGCTCAGCGACGAGCTGGTCGATCTGGTCACGAGCATCCACTCGCCGTGGCTCGGCGTCTGCCTGGACACGGGGAACAACCTGCGTCTCTTCGAGGACCCCGTGGCCGTGGCGCAGGCGCTGGCGCCGTTCGCGCGCGCGACGCACGTCAAGGACATCGGGGTGCTGCGCGGGAACCCGCGCGAGTTCGCGTTCTGGCCTAGCGTGCCGCTCGGCCGCGGCCTGGTCGATCTTGCCGCCGTGCTCGACGCGCTGCGCAAGGCGGCATACGCGGGACTCCTGGCCGTCGAAGTGGACTTCCTGCACCCGGACTATGCGGCGGACGAGGACGCGGCCGTCGCCGAGAGCCTGAAGCACCTCCGTTCGCTGCTTTCCCGCGCGTGACACCATGAGCGGTCCCCATCCTGGGGGAAGGCGTGCGCGTCTGCATCAGGCAGCCGTGTTCTCAGTCAACGCGCGCGCCTTCGGCTTGCGGTTAAACGAAGGGAACGCCACCCAGGGTGGCGCGCCCTTCGGGCGACGACTGGAAGCGGCCCAATCTCAGTACGCCTGCTGGATCTGCACGCCGCGCTGCTTGCGGTCGTAGAGCTTCTTGAGCTCGCCGACGTTCTGCTCCTGGATGGCCCGGTTCGAGTCGAACAGGTCTTCGAGCAGGTCCTGCTGCGCCCCGCCGGGCTTTGCGGCTTCCGGGGCCGCCGCCTTTTGCTCGGCCGGCGCGTTCCCCGCGCTCGGCGCCGCCGGGCCCAGCTCGAGCTGGCCGCGATGGAACGCGTAGCGCGCTTCGCCGGCCCGAGCGATCACCGTGGTCCGCCCGCGGATGCCGTCCGCAACGAAGACGCCGCGCAGATCCGTCTGCCCCGCCTTGAACGCCGGGTTCCGCGTGCCGATCACCTTGACGTGCACGTCCGGGCTGTAGCTCTCGGTCACGGCGTTGCGCAGCGTGGCGCGCACCCGGCCGCTCGCCGGCTCCTCCTGGACGTCGATGACCAGCGGCGTGACCAGGACCAGGCCGCTCGTGTACAAGTCCTCACCGCGGCACACCACCAGGTAGGCTCCCTCGTCGTGCACCGCCAGCTCCAGCTCCGTCGAGCGGTCGCGGTAGTCCTTGCCGTCCCCCAGCTCGACTTTTGCCTCGTGCAGCGGCCGGATGCCGGCCAGGTTGATCCGCGTGATGTGTGACAGGTCGCGCTCGACGAGCCCGAACTTGACCAGGTCGATGCGATACACCTTCAGCTCGCACTCGGCGACGTTCCGAAACTTGAGGTCCACCTGCGCATCCTCGCCGGGCCGCAGCGTGGTGACCTCGGGAAGCTCGATCGCCTTGCGCGTGAAGTACTCGATCGTCTCGCGCGCGTCCGGGAATCGGTCGGCCACGCGGCCGTATTCCCGGATGGCGTCGGCGGATTCCCCCAGCGCATGGTGGATCTGCCCCAGGATATAGATCGCGCGCCACTTGTTCTGGCTCTCCTTTTCGCGCCCGGTGGCCGGATCGTTCCGCACCGTCTCGGCGACCCGGCGGCACATGTCGATCGCCTCCGCATGCTCCCCCTTCGCGAAGTGGCTGTAGCCGATGATGTACCAGAAGCTATCGAGGTATCGGCTGTCCGGGAAGCGGCGTGCGAAGCGGTCCGATCGCTCGATGGCGTCCGGCCAGGCCTCGAGCTCGACCAGGCCGCTGGCGATCGAGAAGCCGGCCTGGTCCGCGGCCGGGTCGTCCGGCCAGACCGTGAGGAAGCTATCCAGGCGGCGGATCGCCTCGCGTATGAGATCGACCCGCGTGATGCGTTTCTCGCGCAGCCGCGCATCGTCCGCGGCGCGGGCAGCCGTGGCATAGATCTGCTGCGCCAGCGCATAGGTCGCCGCGGCAATGTACGGCTCCGCCGGGTACTCGCGCAGGATGCCGTCCATCACGGACACCGAGCGCTGGAACTCTCCCTCGGATTGCAGGAAGCCGGCCACCTCGCTCTCCCGCGCGAAGCTCCCCTCGGCGGTCGCGCGGAACACGAGATAGCCGCGTTCGTACTCGTTCATCGCGCGGTACGCGGCGCCCACCCGAACGATGTCGTCGAACGGCAGCTCGAGATCCGGATATTTCTCCTTGAGCACCTCGAAGTAGCGCACGATCGCCGGCGCCTGCCGTGTCTCGAGGCTCACGCGCAGCAGCATCACCGCCACTTCCTTGTAGATCTCCGGCTTGAGCTGGAACGCATCGAAGAGCTTGGTGAGGTAGTCGGCGGCCTTCGGGTACTCCTTCTTGTCGAGCCAGCGTTTGCCCAGCTCATAGAGCTCGCGCGGCGTGAGGCGGTACTCGTCCTTGGAAGCCTGGCCGGTGGGGAGCACCGCGAGCGCGCTCGGCTTGGTCACCGCCATGCGCTCGGGCGCGTAGAAGCTGCGCAGCGTCGTTGGCGCGGCGCGATACTTGCCGGCCGTGTAGCCGTAAACGTCGAACGCGATGGAGCTGCTTGGGGCCGCCGTGCCGAGATAGAACGTGATCGCACCGGGCTCGATCTCGTACCGCTCGAACGATCCGGTGATGGAGGGCTCGAGCACTGTGACACCGCTTGGGATCGGCTCGGTCACGACCAGGTACTCGGGTGTGTCGCTCGGCTCGGTGCGCGGGCGATTGCGCGCGACGTCGATATGCACGCTGGCACGGCGGCCGACCGGCAGCTCGCTGACCGGGTTGCGCCAGGTGTTGAAGGAGCCGGTCAGGATATCGAACCCGCGTGGGATCTCGCGGCCGTCGAGCTCGAGCGGCGCCGGTTCGAACGTGCGATTCAGGTGCCACGCCGTTTCCGTGCTCTTGACCGCGTCGGCCGGAACGGAGCCGGCCAGGACGCAGGAGAAGGTGAACCGGCCGCGGCCGGTGAGCTCGAAGTTGATGCGCTGGCGCCGCGCGTCGCCCGGCTGCGGCAACTTTTCTCCGCGTTGCAGAAGATCGCGCGGCACGCCAATCGTTTGCGTGCCCGCCGCGCCGACCATGTCCAGCTCGGCCACCCGCTCGTCGTTGACGAAGACAGCGAGCTTGTAGTGCGTCTCGGCAAAGCGTGCCTCGCCGAAGTGTGCGCTGAGGGCCAGGACGGCGGGGCCGGTCGCGCGCTCGGGCTGCCAGCGCACGCCATGCCGCTGCGCCATGAGCCACTCCACCGCTTCCCGCGCCTGGGCATCCCCCGGTGCAGCACGGTCCAGCGCGAGCAGGTACAGGGCCCGTACCTCGGCGTCTTGCGACCCCTGGAGCCGTTCGTCCGCTTTACCGGGTGCGGCCGCCGGCCCGGCGGCCGCCGCCTTCGGCTCCAGCAACCCAAGGAGCTCGCGTGCGATCTCCTTGCGGTCCATTTCGGCGAACGCCAGCGCAAGGTAGGCGAGCGACGCCCGGCTCAGCCCCGCACGCGACCGGTACAGCCGGTTGGCGTAGGCAAAGTCGCCGTGGCCGGCGACGGTCAGCGCGTGCAGCAGCAGCGCCTTCGCGTCGTAATCGTTCTCGCGTGCCGCGGTAAACGCCGTCTGCACGAACGCCACAGCTTTTGCGTATGCGTCGTCCGGCACGGCAAAGCCGGCCTTGCGTGCCAGCGTCAGCGCCCACAGCGTCCGGGCGGACGAGCCGCGGTCGCTCGGTCCCTTCGCCCCGGTCCAGCTCCAGCCACCGTCGTCGTTCTGGCTCGATACGACCAGGCTGATCGAGGCCCGCACGCGTTCCGCCAGTGCCGCCGCTTCGGGAGATCCCTTGTCGCGCGTGCGCGCGACCAGCTCGAGCAACCCGATCGACGCCAGGATGTCACTGGTGGACCGTTCTAACGCCGATTCGCAGTGGAACAGACCGCCCCGGTAGACGGCGGCCGCGATGCCGTCCGACCCGAGCACGGCATCCAGCAGGCTGCGCTCGACCGACGCGCCGACCAGTATCTGGAGCGACGGATCGCCGAGCGGCATCCCGGCGGGGGGCGCCAGCCACGTGGTCACGTTCGCGCTGGCCGTGCCGCCGGCCGTGGCATACACCGGGATGCCGTACGGGCGCACCGGCACGATCGCGCGTACAACGTCTTCGGAGTCCTTCTTGTCTTCCCCTTCGTTCTTCGCGCCGGCCAGGCGGATCGAGAGCTCGAACACCGCGTCCTCGGTCCCTGTGATCGTTCGTTCGAACGTGAGTTCGTACTCGCCTTGGGCCGTCACCGGAATGGATCGTTTCTCGTCGCGCGTTTTTCCGCCGATCGTGGTCCGCAGCGTCACCTCGATGGTGCCGTTCTCGACCGCGTCATTGTGCACGCGTGCCAAGATCTGCGCCGCATCGCCCTCGACGAAAGCGGCCGGGAGCTTGAGCTCGCCGAAGAGGTCCTTCTTGGCGACGACTTCCGCGGTGGCTTGCCCGGTGAGGGTTCCGGATGTAACGCCCCGCGCGTTGAGTTGCCAGGCCGTGGAGCGATCCGGGACGGTGAAGCGCAGGGTCGCCTTCCCCTTCTCGTCGGTGACGACGCGCGGGTTCCAGTAGCCGGTCTCGCGGATCTGGTAGTCCGTGAGGACCACGGCGCTCTCGAGCTTGGCGAGCTTCTTGATCTTGCCGCTGGCGACGAGGCCGGCATCGAAGAAGTTGAGCGAACCGTCGTCGAGCACGATGCCGAGCTGCCGGCCGCTTTGCTTGCCCGCCTTCGTGTCGCCGCCGAGGTTGCGCGCGTAGGCGCGGAGCCTGTCCTGGTCGAGCACGATGTAGCCGTAGGCCGCAGACTCGGGGCGGTTTGCCGCTCGTTCCTTGGCCATCATCGCCGGCTGATCTTGCATGTCCGCGCCACGGGGATCAAGCATCG
>JBGPMX010000026.1:0-15558 GCA_041487215.1 Planctomycetia bacterium
CGGCTCCTCGTACGGACCATCCTCGAGGAATCTGTCTTCCATACTTCCCCCCTCTAGGCGGGTACCCCGCCGGTCGGGGAGGAGCATTTCCTCTACCTATTTCAGCCGTTTTCCCCACAAGAATTTCGGGGGGGATTACAACCCACGGTGCTGATAACGCCCGAGCTCGATCGTGAGCTGAGGCGGCGCTGGCCGGATGGCCGGCTTCCCGATGGGCTGCTCATCGCCGAGGCCGCGAGCGACAGCCAGGAGCTGTCCAAGCAGTTTCGCCGCATCGCGCGGCGGGCGGCGGTGCGAGGAAACGGCAGGGACGGTTTCTGCGTGCTGCACGACCTCCGGCGCAACTTCGGCAGCCGCTGGGCGGGCAAGGCCCCCGCGCAGGTTCTGCAGCGGATGATGCGGCACGCGAGCATCAACACGACGCTCGAGTTCTACGCGGACGTGGAGCAGGCGGCGCTCAGGCTGCTCTGGCCCGAGCCGGCCGCGCCGGCGAAAGCCGCGCGGCGGGGCCGCGGTGTGAAGGATGGTGTGAAGGCGGGCCGCGCGCGTTCACAGGGTCGTCGAAAAGCCTCTTCGTAAGTCTTTGCTGCTCAAAGCGGAGAGGGCGGGATTCGAACCCGCGGTGAGGTTGCCCCCACACAGCATTTCCAGTGCTGCACCTTCGGCCGCTCGGTCACCTCTCCGGAACGGCGTCAAGTGTAGCAACTCGACCCACTTCGGTCGATTCGTCTAACTGGCGTACCGCTCGGGGAAGCGGCCCCATGCCACGCCCCGCAACCCCACGCCAGCGCGCATGCGGAAGACGAACGCACGATCCGCTGCCTGCTTCACAGGCTCCGCCCGTGAGGCCGCGCACCCTCCCGAACCCGCGGCCGGCCACGGAATCTTCCTGGAAGAAACCCGCCCCGCATGCGAATATTCCACGGTACAGCCCGGTTCGATCGACCACGGAGTTCCCATGGCAATGGTCAGCAACACCGTCCCGCTCGTCGCCATCGTGTTCATCCTTGGCTTCGTCCTGATCACATTGGGCATCGCGGCGGTCGTGGCTCTCGCCTGGATCGCCTGCGCGCGCAAGCAGGGCTGCCCGCACTGCGGCAAAACGATCCCGCTCCAGGCCAACTTCTGCCAGCACTGTGGCGCAAATACCCGCCAACCCGCAGACGCCGCGACCCCGAGCCGCTGAGGATCTCAGGCATCTCGAAGGAGGGAGCCGTTGTGTCCGCATCCGCATCGTCCCCCGCACTCGCGGTCGATCTCGCGCACCTGATCCATTCGCTGCACGACCCGGCGGCCCAGGCGCGCGGCCACATTTGGGTCGAGGGCGCCGGAGCGATCCTGCGTGACGCCGAGGGCAAGGCGTTCATCGACGCCATCGCCGGACTCTGGAACGTCTGCGTCGGCCATGGCCGCCGCGAGCTCGCCGAGGCCGCCCGCGCGCAGATGGAGAAGCTCGCCTACGCCCCGACGTACTCGGGCGGCACCAACCCGCCCGCCATCCGGCTCGCCGAGCAGCTCGCCCGCATCACCTACCCGTCCATCCGCTCGTTTTTCTTCGCGAGCGGCGGGGCCGAGGCCAACGAGACGGCGTTCAAGACCGCGCGGTTCTACTGGAAGAGCGCCGGCAAGCCGAACAAGACCAAGATCATCTCGCGGCGGCTCGGTTACCACGGCACGACACTGGCCGCGATGAGCGCCACCGGCATGGACTGGTACTGGCCGATGTTCGAGCCGCGCGTGCCGGGCTTCGTCCAGATTGATTCGCCGTATCCCTACTGGTTTGAGACGGACCGCCACGACGTGTCGCCCGGCGTCGCCGCCGCCGATCTGCTCGAGGAAGCGATCCGCCGCGAAGGGGCGGACACGGTTGCGGCGTTCCTGGCCGAACCGGTCCAGGGCTCGGGCGGCGTCATCGTCCCCCCGGCCGATTACTTCCCGCGCATCCGCGCCCTTTGCGACCGCTACGATGTGCTGCTCATCGCGGACGAGGTCATCACCGGCTTCGGCCGCACGGGACGCTGGTTCGGGCTCGAGCACTGGGGCATCGAGCCCGACCTCATCACCTTTGCCAAGGGGATCACCAGCGGCTACATCCCGCTGGGCGGCATGGGCGTGAGCGACCGCATCGCCGAAGCCATTCGCCGCGGTGCCGGCAAGACGCGCTGGATGCACGCCTATACGTACTCGGGACACCCCACCGCGTGCGCCGTCGCGCTCGAGAACCTGGCGATCATCGAACGGGAGAACCTGATCGAGCGCGCGGCGCGGCTCGGCGAGCGCCTGCGCGGTGGCCTGAGCCGGCTCGAGCGGTTGCCGTGGGTCGGCGAGACGCGCGGCATCGGGCTGATGGCCGCCGTCGAGCTGGTGGCGAGCAAAGCGCCCAAGCGGCGGTTCGATCCGGCCGAGGGGGCCGGTGCCCGCGTGCTGAGCGCCATGGACCAGCGCGGAGTCACGACGCGCATCGTCGGCGACGTGATCCTGCTCGCCCCACCCTTCGTGGCCACCGAGCAGGAGATCGATCGCATTGTGGAGGTCATAGAGGAGTCGATTCCGGCCGCGCTGGGATGATGCGTACTGAACCCGGGCATCCCGCACGGCCGGTGCGGATGCAACGATAACCCGGAGGATTCACGGTGAAAACGGCAACGATCGTCGGTGTGTTGCTCATCGTCCTGGGCGTCATTGCGCTCGCCTACCAGGGGATCACGTACACGCGGCAGGAAAAGGTGGTGGACGCGGGGCCGCTCAAGGTGACCGTGCCGGTCACGAAGCGGATCCCGCTGCCGCCGATCCTGGGCATCTCGGCCATCGCCGGCGGCGTCGTGCTGGTGATCGTCGGTTCCAAGAAGTGAGCAAGCAGGCCGGCGCGGTCGGGAGACCCGCGCCGAACCAGTGGATGACAGGGCGGTCGTTCTTCGCGCTCGGGGCGCCGCTGGCGGCTCAATCGTTCAGCTTGAGGTGGCACCAGGAGCAGTAGGTCCAGAAGTCGGAGTCGACCGACCAGCGGCAGCGCGCACAGGTCTCGGGGAAGGGGCGGACGTGCCACTTGCGGCGCACCTTGCTGCGGCACCAGGGGCAGTAGCGCATGAAGCGCATGAGTTTGCCGGAGCAGCGGCGGCACTCGGCGCGGTAGGCCCAGTGCGGCCGCGGGTTCGGCTCGGGGTCGGTGAACCCCGGCCCATAGCACCACGGGCAAAACCGCCACTCAGGAAGGATGCCGCGGTTGCAATCGCCGCAGACGCGGGAATAGGACGCGTTCGTTGCGAACGAGTTGCCGCGGTAGCCGCACCAGGGACAGTTGGCCATCACTTCCGCCACCGGTTCATCGCAGTTCGCGCAGGAATAATCGAGTTCGAGCACGCGGCCGTAGCGCGCGAGGAACGCTTCGCGGCGCACGCGGCGCCAGTCGGAGCCGTGGTGGCAGTGGCCGTTCGCGCCCTCGTAGTGCCGCGGCATGTGCTCGGGGGCCGCGCGGTCGAGCGCCTCGAGCATTTCGCCGGCGCTCGCAAACCGCTCCCGCTCGTCGACGGCCAATGCGCGACGCAGGAAGCCCACCACCACGGGCGATACGCGGCGTGCCAACCGGATGGCACGCGGGAATGGCCAGGCGAACGGCCACTTGGGCAACGCGCCCGTGAGGCACTCGTAGAGGACCAGCCCGACGCTGAAACAATCGGACGCGTACGTCGGGCGCCCGAACATCTGTTCGGGAGCCGCGTAGCCCTGCGTGCCGGTGTTCTGTGTCGTGTCGGTCGCGCCCAGGACCTCTTTGGCAATGCCGAAATCACCCAGCAACACCCGGCCGTTCGGGAACAGGAAGATGTTCCCCGGCGTCACATCGCGGTGAATGATCTTGTGCCCGTGCGCGTGGGCGAGCCCCGCCAGGACCTGCGCGGCGATCGCGAACGAGCGACGCACGGGCAGCGGCTTGGGGACATCGTCGAGCGCGCCGCTCGCCAGGTCGGTCACCAGCGCGAGACGGCCGTCGATGATGTCGGCGTTACGCACCGGGATAATGTTCGGGTGCCGTAGCCGGACGATGGTGCGAATCTCGCGGAGCATCGGTGCCGCCAGCAGCCTGCCGTCACGCTCGGGCAGCGGCAGCTTGACCGCGACCGCAACGTCTTCGACCGTGTCGTGCGCCCGCCAGACCTCGCCGTAACCGCCTTCGGCGACTCGCCGCACGAGGCGATACTTACCGAGTCGCCCGCCACGCGCCAGCGCGCGGGGGCTTCGCTTGGGAGTGCGCGGTGTGATTCCGCGTGTCTGGTGCCCGACTGCCATAGGTGCCTTGCTCACTGACCGCGTTAAAACGGTAGGAAGAATGGTTCCCGCGGGGCTGAATGCGAACCATTATACCGGGGCGAAGCGCGCGATGACATCAGTGGATATTAATGAACGCAACTCAAATAACATCAAATAGTTGCGCGTATCCATTGGCAATCAGCCTGCCTCGCCAGCCGCGACCCATCTCGCGTGCAAAGGGGCGAGGGGGGCTTGTGCGGGGGCTCGCGCTGCCGCGTCTCGAACGTGAAGATCGCAGTGTCTCGCGGCCTGCGGAGAAGTCCATCTTAGCGCGACGCGCGAGCGCGAGGCGGCAGATGCGCTGGCGATAAGGCTGTCCCGTCACTATTCGAAGAGCAGGGTGTCATCCGCTTCACGGGAGCGCACCGCGCGCGGAGCGAAGGATCTGGGTACGGAAGAGAGATTCGTGGCACCTCGCTGGAGTTGAGTTCTAAGCGTGTTTGTCGGGCACACTCTTGTCGCGGGCTGCATTCGCGCTGGTCGCTTTCGTTCGCCTCACGTGCCCGGTAGAATCTTCTCGCAATCCTTTTACGATTGGGATTTTGCTTTTTCGCAACCACCTTGATGCCGGGTGCACGCTCATGAGCTCGAACCGCCCCAAGCTTTTCGTGATGATGGTGCTGGAGTTCTTCATCTGGGGTGCGTGGCTCCCGCTCATTTTCGGCTACCTGCCGAGCCTGGGGTTTTCCGCCGCGACACCGCCGAAGGAGATCGCGCCGTACATTCCGGAAGCGATCACGTGGTTCTTCTCCGAGCAGTCGCTCATCCTCAACGCGTTCCCGATCGCCGCGATCATCGGCATGTTTTTCAGCAATCAGTTCGCCGACCGCCACTTCGCTGCCGAGAAGTTTCTGGCGTTCAGCCATCTTGTCGGCGGCCTGGCGATGCTCGGCCTGGCGTTCACGCGATCGTTCTGGCCGTTCTGCGGGCTCATGCTGGCGCACTGTGTTCTGTACGTGCCGACGATCTCGATCACGAATTCCATCGCCTTCGCGAATCTGAAGGACTCGAAAGAGTTCGGGGTGGTGCGGATGGGCGGCACGATCGGCTGGATCCTCGCGGCCTGGCCGTTCACGTTTATTCTGGTGGACTGGGAGAAGGTGAGGGCGGCCAATCCGCACGGGCTCGTGGACTGGCTGAGCACGGTGCTCGCTTCGGGCCTGACTGGCGAGGCGCTGCAGGCCGGCACGCGCTGGACCTACATTGTCGCGGGGACGGCATCGCTGGTGTTGGCGGCCTACAGCCTCGCGCTGCCGCACACGCCGCCGAAGCGAGCGGACGAGGGGACGGTGGAACCGCTGGCCTGGCTGGCAGCCATGAAACTGCTCAAGCACCCCTATCTGCTCGTTCTGTGGCTGGTGACGTTTGTGGACGCGTTTGTCCATGGCAGCTACTTCAACTGGACCGGCACTTTCCTGCGCACGGCTCCGGAGGCGGGCGGCGTCGGCGTTCCGGGCAACTGGATCATGCCGATCATGAGCGTGGGTCAGATCGCCGAGATACTTACGATGGCGGTGCTGGCCGCAACGCTCAAGCGGCTCGGCTGGCGTTGGACGATGGTGATCGGGATCCTTGGCCACGCGGCGCGCTTCGGTGTGTACGCCTTCTTCCCGCAGCACAAGGAGCTCATCGTCCTGGTGCAGGTGCTTCACGGCATCTGCTACGCCTTCTTCTTCGCCACGGTCTACATCTTTGTGGAAGAGCATCTCCCGAAAGACGCACGGGCCAGTGCGCAAGGGCTGTTCAATCTGATGATCCTTGGCCTAGGACAGCTGACGGCAAACTCGATCTGTCCGGCGCTGATCCAGAACGTCTACACGAAGAACGGGGTGACCGACTTCCGCGGCCTCTTCATGGTGCCGCTGATCTCTGCGATCGGGGCGGCCGCCGCGCTCGGGCTCTTGTTCCATCCCCCGAGGTTGGCGTACCAGCCAACGGAGGCCGAGGCGCTGGCGGCTTCGCCGGAGGTCATCGCGTAGCAGCCTGTTGAAAAAGCTGATATCCGCGCCCAGAAGGCCCCCTCTCCTGCTCCATCTCGACAAGCGGCCGATCACGTTGCTAGAATTCGCGCGCCGTGCGGGCGGCAGCGCCCTCGGGGGCGCGGCCCGACGCTCGGGCGTACGACGACTCGAGCCGGATGGTCGAAGAGCAGGCGCTGGGAAAAAACGGAGCAGGCAGGCAACGCGGCGCGCGCGGGCACCGCCCGGTGACGGCGCGTGCGCGGCTGGGATTTCCGTGCCGCGGCGGTTCCCCCGATCTTTCCCGCGTTCCTCTTCACACCCTCGCAAAGTCGATCGGGCTGATCGGTCTGCGTGGCCACGCAGGGCCCGGGCCGTCGGCCGCCTATAATACTGTTGCCTGCTCGAGAGGATCTCATGAGCGCACAGCCCTTCGTCCACCTGCACTGCCACAGCCACTACAGCCTGCTCGACGGGGCCAACCGCATTCCGGACCTGGTGCAGAAGACCCGCGAGCTCGGCATGAGCGCGCTCGCCTTGACCGACCACGGCAACCTGTACGGAGCGATCGAGTTCTACCGCGAGGCGTCTCAGGCGGGGGTCAAGCCGATCCTGGGCTACGAGGCCTACGTCGCGCCGGGGCGGCGCACCGAACGGGACTCGAAGGGGATCGGCGAGGCGGCGTTCCACCTCACGCTGCTGGCCAAAAACGAGCTCGGTTTTCGCAACCTCATCCGCATGGCCTCCGCCGCCTTCCTCGAGGGATTCTACTACCGCCCGCGCATCGACAAGGAGCTGCTCGCCGCCCACCACGAGGGGATCATCTGCCTGAGCGGGTGCGCGTCCGGCGAGTTCAGCGACCTCATCCTCAAGGATCGGCTGGACGAAGCGACCGAGCTCGCGCGCTGGTTCGCCACGCTGTTCGGCGAGGGGAACTTTTTCATCGAGATCCAGGACAACGGGCTGGAGATCCAGCGGCGCTGTAAGGAGGCCGGGATCGAGATTGCCGGCAGGCTGGGACTTCCGGTCGTCGCGACCTGCGACACGCACTATCTCTGCCGCACCGACGCGCCCGCGCACGACGTGCTGCTCTGCATCAACACGGGCAAGGTCCTGTCGGACACGAACCGGATGCGCATGGCGAGCCAGGAGTTCTACCTGCGCAGTCCGGCTGAGATGGCGGAGCGGTTCGCGGGCGAGCCCGACGCGCTGGCCCAATCGGCCGCGATCGCGGCGGCGTGCAACGTCGAGATCGACTTCAAGAGCCGGCACTTCCCCCCCTACACCTGCCCCGCGGGGAAGACCAACGAGCAGGTCCTGCGCGAGCTCTGCGAGCAGGGAATGGGTGAGCGCTACGGCGACGCCCCGCCGGCGGCGGCGCTGGAACGGCTCGAGCACGAGCTGGGCATCATTTGCCGCATGGGGTTCGCCGGTTACTTCCTGGTGGTTTCCGACTTCGTCCGTTTTGCGCGCGAGCGGCGCATCCCGGCCGGCGCGCGGGGATCCGCCTGCGGATCGCTCGTCAGTTACCTGCTGGGCCTGAGCGCGGTGGATCCGATCGAGTTCGATCTGCTCTTCGAGCGGTTCCTGGACCCGAACCGCGGCGAGGCGCCGGACATCGATATCGACTTCTGCCAGGAGCGGCGCGACGAGGTCATCCAGTACGTGCGCGAAAAGTACGGCGAGGACAAGGTGGCGCAGATCGGCACATTTGGGACGATGGCGGCCCGTGCCGTGGTGCGCGACGTCGGCCGGGCACTCGGCATGCCGCTGCCCCGCGTGGACCAGATCGCCAAGCTCATTCCCACCCCGCCGCCCAGCGTGACGCTGAGCGAGGCACTCGAGCAGAGCCTCGAGCTGCGCCAGGAGTACGAGCGCGACCCGCAGGTCCGCCAACTGCTCGACACCGCCCAGCGGCTCGAGGGGCTGGCGCGGCACGCCGGCACGCACGCCGCCGGCGTGGTGATCGCCGACCGGCCGCTCGTCGAGTACGTGCCGCTGCAGCGCATCATCCCCAAGGGAGGCGAAGGGGGCACGAACGGAAGCCGCCAGCAGGCGGTCGTCACCACCCAATGGGACATGGGGGACATCGAAAAGGTCGGCCTGCTCAAGATGGACTTCCTCGGCCTACGCAACCTCACCGTGCTCGACAAGGCCCTGCGGCTGATCACCGAGACACGCGGCGACGTCGTCGACCTCAACCGCCTTCCGCCCGACGACGCGGAGACCTACCGGCTGATCCAGCGCGGCGAGACCAAGGGCGTGTTCCAGCTCGAAGCGCCCGTGGTGCGCGACATTCTCTGCAAGATGCGTCCGGACACCTTCCGGGACATCATTGCCGTCAACGCGCTGAACCGCCCGGCCACGCTATCGGCCGGCATGGTGGACGTGTACATCAACCGCAAGCATGGCCGCGAGAAGCCGGCCTACGCACACCCGGTCATGGAAGAGGTGCTGGGCGAGACCTACGGCATCATGGTCTACCAGGAGCAGGTGATGCGGATCCTGAACCGGCTGGGCGGAATCGAGCTCAGCCAGGCGTACTCGTGCATCAAGGCGATCTCGAAGAAGAAGCCGGACATCATCGCCAAGAACCAGGAGCAGTTCCTGGCCGGCGCGGTCGAACGCGGGCTGACCCGGCAGCAGGCGCGGGAAATCTTCGACCTCATCGTCGCCTTCGGGGGCTACGGGTTTAATAAGTCGCACAGCACCGCGTATGCGCTGATCGCCTACCAGACGGCGTACCTCAAGGCGCACTACACCGCCGAATTCATGGCCGCGCTCCTCTCGAGCGAGTTGGGGGACACGGACAAGCTGGTTGAGCACATCGAGGACTGCCGCCGCATGGGACTGGACGTGCGGCCCCCGGACGCCAACAAGAGCGGCGTCGAGTTCACGGTCGACGCGAACTGCCTGCGCTACGGGCTGGCCGCGATCAAGGGGATTGGCAGCGGTGCCGCCCAGGCGGTGGTGGCCGCGCGCACGGAAGGGCCGTACCGCAGCCTGTTCGACTTCTGCGAACGCGTCGACCCGCGCTCGGTGAACAAGGGGAGCATCGAATCGCTCATCAAGGCGGGGGCATTCGACTCGGTCGGTGCGCGGCGCAGCCAGCTCATGGCCGCGCTCGCCAAGGCGATCCAGAGCGGCCTGGACCGGCAGGCGGACCTCCGCCGCGGCCAGCTCAACTTCTTCGGAGCCGCCGAGGAGCCCATGGCTGACGCGGCACAGGAAGCCCTGCCCGATCTGCCCGAGTGGCCCGACGCGGAGAAGCTGGCCCACGAGAAGTCGGTGCTCGGCTTCTACATCACCGGCCACCCGCTGGCGCGCCACGAAACCACGCTCGCCACCTACGCCACCCACACGCTCGCCGCCGTCGGCCAGCTGACCGATCAGCAGACCGTCGTGGTCGGCGGCATGATGAGCGCCGTGAAATACAGCATGACCAAGCGGCCGTCACGCACCGGCAACAGCCGCATGGCCCGGTTCGTCTTCGAGGATCTTTCGGGCAGCATCCCGTGCGTGATGTTCCCGGACAGCCTGGCCCGGCAGAGCGAGCTGGTGGTAGACGATCAGATCTGCCTGATCGAGGCGCGGGTGGATCGCAGCCGCGAGCAGGCCGGGCTCATGGCGGAGAAGATCGTGCCGATCGACCGGGCGCCCGAGCAGTTCACTCGGACGATGGTCCTGTCGCTCGAGTCCGGCACGCACACCCGCGCCCAGCTCGAGCAACTGCGCGGCATCTTTCAGCGCTATCCGGGGCCTGCCACGGTGCAGCTCGAAATCCGCACGGCGCCGGGCAACCGGGTGTTCCTGAAAGTGGATGCGTCGCTCGGCGTCCGCGCCGCCCCGGAGCTCGTCGACGAGGTCAACGCCGTCGTCGGTCCCAACCGCATCCGGTTCAACGGCAACGGCAACCATCAGTAATCAGTCATCAGTCATCAGTCATCAGTCATCAGTCATCAGTGATCGCCCCCCCTCTCCCGCTCATGGATCCGTGGGAGGAGGCGGAGGGAGGGCTCGGAACACTACGCTTTGGATGCGCGTGCGAGCCAGGCGCCCCCGCACGCAGCCAAGCGCCCCTCACCCTATCCCTGGGCTGATGAGAATCTGCGTCCGGTTCTTATGCCGGTTTGGTTGCGCTGCTACCCCCCCTTGTCCCCCCCTTAGTAAGGGGGGGAAGGGGGGGGGTATCAGCTGGCCCGGGGCAAACGTTTCGTTCGGATCGGTCATCGCCATCCAGTGCGTAGATCCGCTGGAAAGTGCGGGTTTTTCATCAGCCCACCCTATTCCTCTCCCCCGTATGCGCCATGAGCACGGGGGCGAGGGGACCGCGCCCTACGGAAGCACCCAGATCCTTCGCTGCTCGTTCCTCGCTGGCTCAGGATGACAAAACCGACGGGCGACTTGTGAATGACTGATGACTACTGACTGATGACTACTGACTGATGACTACTGACTGATGACTACTGACTGATGACTACTGACTGATGACTACTGACTGCTGACTGATGACTGATGACTGCTGACTGCTGACTGATCTCTGACCGATTACCGATCAGGGACCACCGACCCCCTCCTCCTCCTCGTCCTCCTCCTCCTCCTCCAGCTCGACGTAGAACTTCCGCTCGCGCAGCAGGTGGCCGTCGCAGAAGAGCTGGAAGCGGTACTCCCCCTCGTCCGGGAACTCGCAGCCCTGGAAGCGGAAGTGCAGGTCGACCACCGCGAGCGGATCCGGGAACTCGATGCTCCCCTCGGTGCGGAACAGCTCTTCTTCCGTCGCCGCATCAATGCAGCGCAGCTCCGCCGACGGCGCGCCGTGCCCGTCCGTCAGGCTCACGAAGACGTTGAGCTCGTTGACGATGCCGGGCAACTCCGACGTGTGCACGTGGTTGAACAGACCGATGAGGCTCTTCTTCCCCGACTCAACGTCCTCGATCACGATGTCACAGATGATCATCGCCAGGACTTCGGGAGAGGCGTGGGACATGAACGGGGTCAGGATTCAGGGGTCAAGGGTCAGATCCAGAGAGTCAGAACCGCCGAGCCTCCGGACCACAGCGCCTGGCAGCAGAACAGCAGAGTTACAGTCATCCGCCGCACCATCGCGGATGACCGATCAACATGGGGGGGCGGGATGCAGCATACCATGTTGCGGCGTCTTGTGGGTGTTTTGCGCGCACGCTATCGTGGCACGGCTTGCCCATTGGCACGGAAGGAAGTTTCATGCGCGGGTTTACATCGCGGGCAATCCCCAATCTCGTCGTCTTCCTGAGCGGGCTCGCGATCATGGTCCTCGAGCTGGTAGCCAGTCGGCTCGTGGCCAATCACCTCGGCTCGTCCCTCGAGACCTGGACGACCGTCATCGGCGTGATCCTGGCGGGCATGAGCCTGGGCAACTACTGGGGTGGGCGGCTGTCGGACGAGCGGCCGCCGCTCCAGCTGCTGCCGTACCTGTTCGGCGCCGCCGCGCTCTTCTGCGTGAGCGTGCTCTGGACGAACGAGGTGGTGGGCAGCTCGTCGCTCATGGCCATGCTGCCCCGCCTGGTCCGCATTGTCGCGACGATCGGCATCATTTTCTTCCCGGCCGCGTGTCTGCTCGGATTCATTCCGCCGGTGGTGGCGCGCTGGGCGCTCGAGGAATCGATTCACGCGGGCTCGGCGATCGGCAACGTGTACGCCTGGGGAACGGCGGGCAACATCGTGGGCACGCTCGTCACCGGGTTCGTTCTGCTGGCGTCGCTCGGCGTGCACAGCATCATCTGGATCTCGGCCGGCGTGCTCGCGATCGTCGCGGTCGGCCTGCTCGCGCTGGCGCGGCACCCGCGGCCGTCCCCGCTCCCCAGCCGGCCGCTGCCGGGACGCCGGGGGGCGAGCCCGCCGCCGGCGCCCGAGGGGCGCGAGTTCTGGGCGGGGGCGCTGCCCAACGCTTTCGTCTTCGTCAGCGGCATGTCGATCATGATGGTCGAGCTCGTAGGCAGCCGGCTCGTGTCCCGTCACATGGGCACCTCGATCTATACCTGGACCTCGCTGATCGGCGTCATCCTTGCCGGCGTGAGCGTCGGCAACTACATCGGCGGCAAGCTCGCCGACCGGTTCTCACCCGCCCGCACGCTGCCGCACCTCTTCCTGATCGCCTCCCTCCTGGTCGTGATCTTGCCCCGGTTCCAGGAGTGGCTGGGACCGATCGACCGGGCGAGCGCGCTGCGCTGGCTGGACGGTTTTTCGATCCCGCAGCGCATCTTTGCCAAGGTGGCCCTGGTCTTCCTGGCACCGGCCCTGGCCCTGGGCACGATCTCGCCGGTCACCGCGAAGCTGGCGCTGGAGCGGGCGCGGCGGGCCGGCCGCGCCATCGGCAACGTCTATGCGTGGGGGGCCATCGGCAGCATTGCCGGCACGTTCCTCACCGGCTACCTGCTGATCTCGCTCGTCGGCAGCCTGGCCGTACTCTGCCTGGTCGCCGGGCTGCTGGCCCTGCTCGCGCTCTACGACCCGGCCGATGCAGAGGAACGAGCGCGGGCGTTGCCCTCGAGCGAGGCAGCGCGGCCGCCGAACCCATGGCGCGGCCTGCCGCACGCCGTCTGGGCCGGCGTGATCGCCGCCGTCTGCATCGTGGCGCTCGCGCCCGAGACGCGCCGCTGGGAATGGGCCACCCGCATCGGTGACCTGGTGCACGTGCGCGAGACCCACCCCGGCATCTACTTCCGTGAGAGCAACTACTACACGATCAAGGTGCAGGACACGGAAGACGAGGGCAAGGAGCTGGTGCTGGACAACCTGATCCACGGCTATGTGATCCAGGGCCAGCCGCGCGCGCTGCGCTATGACTACGAGCAGATCTACGCGGCGGTCCTCGAACGCGCCGGCGCCCCCCCCATGCCGGATGACGACGAGCCGGACAACCCGCCGGCCACGCGGCCGCTACGCACGCTGTTCATCGGCGGCGGGTCGTACACGTTTCCGCGCTACATCGAGGCCGCCTACCCAGGCAGCACGATCGTGGTCGCCGAGATCGACCCGGCGGTGACTCGCACGGCGCACGAGGCGCTCTACCTGCCGCGCAGCACGCCCATCGAGACCCGCTGGGGCGACGCGCGCACCACCATCGACCGCATGCTGTCCCCCCGGCTCGGCGGCTCGGCCATCGAGGCGCCCTACGATTTCATATTCGGCGACGCTTTCAACGACTTCAGCGTCCCCTGGCACCTCACCACGCTCGAGTTCAACGAAAAAATCGCGCAGCTGCTCGCTCCCAACGGCGTCTATATGATCAACATCATCGACAACTACGAGTACTCGAAGTTCCTGGCGGCCTACGTGCAGACCGCACGCAAGACGTTCCGCAGCGTCGAGGTCTTCTCCACACACCCCGACGGCCCAACCGACAGCCGAGAGACCTTCGTCATCGCCATGTCGCAACAGCCGCTGGACCTGGCAAACTTCGGCGCGAGGCCGAACGAGAAGCGGGGCGTTTATCTGCCCAACAGCTTCTACCCCGATATGGCGATCGGCTCGGTGCTCAGCTTGGAAGAGCTCGATGTCGCGATCGGCCGCGGCGGCCCGGCCCTGCTCACCGACGACTACGCGCCGGTCGAGAACTTCCTGGCCGATGTCGTCAAGGACCGGGGGAACTAGAGGCAGGAGGCAGAGGGATAGGAATCAGGGGCCGCGGGCAGGAACCGCACCCCCGTCCCCTCTCCCCCGCAAGCGGGGCGAGGGGAGCGATAGTCCCCACGGGAAATCCGTTAGGCTAGGGGGGTTAAACTGCGCGGCAGCGGCGCGGATGCAGGGACGCGGCAGGCTGCCTCCTGTCTCCTGCCCCCTGACTCCTATTCTCAGGCCCACCACGCGCCGGCGCGCGTCGGCCGCGCGGCGCGGGCGCGTGCGGCGAGCGATCCCAGGGGCAGGGACACGCGGAGGCGCTCCGGGCGGACCGCTTGGTCCACGTCGATCGCCACGCCCCCCCAGGCCGGGAAGACCAGGTCGTACTGGCCGCGCGGCGTCTTGGCCGTGCCGTGCTTCAGCGTGATGAGCCCCGGCTTGGTTCGCTCCACCGGCACGTCGGCCACGGGATAGCCGCGCTCCAGGAAGGCGAAGTCCCAGCCGGTGCGGCGCGCGGCGTCCAGCAGACGCAGCAGGCGGACCACGGCCACCCAGTCGAACAGGTTGCGCAGATCGGCGTAGAGCGGCTGCGCGTCCGCCACGGCGGCGTAGTTCTCGGTGAAGGCGCGCGCAAACTCCCGAGCAGCCGGGGTCGGCTCCGGCATCACCTGCCGCGGCTCTGCGATCGTCCGGAAATGGCTCTCGGTGAGCAGTTGCACCGCGTCGCCGGGGATCGCGACGGCGTCCCCCGTCTCGCTGCGTTCGAACTCGGCGTAGGCGGGATAGAACCAGAACCGGCTGCCGGCCGCGGGATGCCGCATCGCCGCTCCGCTCGCCACCACGCGGCGCCGCCAGGCGTCGAACTCACGATCCGCATACGGCACGATTCCCTCGACCCCAGGGTCGGACTCGCCAAGCGAGATGCGCTTCATCTCCCAATCGGCGTCGGCCATGACCCGATTGAAGCGAGTCCGCACCGGCACCCCGCCGGTCGCCACGTCCTGGGGACCCCACGCTTCGCGCAGGTCGTCGGCCAGCTTGTCGCGCGCCCGCTCGGTCGCCGGATGCCCCGCTGCGCGGAGAGCTTCCTGCACGCGCTGCTGCGACTCCGGCCGCGGCTCGAGCGACACGGACGGTGGCGGGCTGCTATCGCGCGCGTTGCGGTAAGCGACGGCCAAGTCGTCCAGCTGGAGCAGGGGCCGCCGCGATTCGGCACCCAACACCATGCCGTCCGCCGCGCGCACGCGCCACGCGCGATCGGCCGGTCCCTCGAGGATCACGTCCCCCTGCTCTGCATCGACGTACAGGTAGCGGACGCCGGTGAGCCCCGCCAGGTAGCGCTCTTCTTCGGTCGGTCGCTGGCCGGCTCGGACGCGCTCCGCCACCTGGTCAAGCAAGAGCCGAAGCCAGACGCGGCGCAGACGCGGCGCCGGCTCCTGGGCTGGCACGCGGCCGCGCGCTCCGAGCACAACTGCCGCGGAGGCGGCGTAGCGGAGCGTGCGCAAGAAGGTACGGCGCCGGATGGGAGACGTGTCCGCCAAGGGATGTGCTACTCGGACGAGAACTTGCCGGCCGCGGGTTTCTGGGAGGTCGCTTGTTTGCGTCGTGCCTCGAGCTTGCCGGACGCATCGGCCTTGAGCTGGATCTTGGGATCGATCGCGACGCCCCCCTGGCCGCCGCCGAGCCCGCCGCCGCC
>JBGPMX010000027.1:0-15426 GCA_041487215.1 Planctomycetia bacterium
AAACGCCTGCTCCGGGCCGATTTCAACGTACATCGCATGCAGACGATTCTCCCGATCGGGAGCCGCGGCATCCTTCGCCTCGTCAACTCGTACAAGCTAAACGCTTTGCTGGGGCTGCTCGTGCCTCAACGGCATCTGGAATCGCTCAAAGAACGCATCGGGCTCGGTTACACGTTGATCGTGCTTGCCCAGAAGAGAGCCTAACGGCCACGGCGGAGCCGCGAGGGTGAGGCCGCGCATGCGTACGCACACACGGCAAGCTTGCGCGACGCGGATGTTCTTGAACAAGAAGCGCAGGGTCGATCGCGTGAAAGTTAGTATATTCGGTCATGTTGGTACGCAAAACCTGGGTGACGAGACGATCATCGCGGCCGTCGTCCAGAACATTCGGAGGCATTGTCCGGATGCCGAGATCCGTGCATTCACGCTCTATCCCGACGACACCCGGCGTCGGCACGGCCTACCCGCCTTCCCAATCCGGCGGCTTGGGCCTGGGCTTGGAGTGACGGCGCGAGCCGGCGCTGCGACACGCAAGGACCGTCCTGCAGCAAAGCTCGCCTGGCTCAAGCGTCAACCGCAGATTCACGCCGCGCTCCGGGCGATCAGGAACTCAGCGGTACGGCTTGCGTCTGCCCTTAAGGAGCTGTGCTTTCTGGTGCGAGCGGGCCGGGCGCTCGCTGGCACGGATCTGCTCATCGTGGCCGGCTCCGGGCAGCTCATCGACCTCTACGGCGGGCCTTGGGCGTACCCCTACACATTCCTCAAATGGTGCCTGCTCGCGCGGTCAACAGGAGCCCGGATTGCCTTCTGCAGCGTCGGCGCGGGCCCCGTGAGGTCTTGGCTCAGCAAACTGCTGCTCCGGAACAGCCTGTCTCTTGCCAGCTACCGTTCTTATCGGGACGAGGCGTCGCGGCGGTTCATCGCGAGCATGGGTTTGCCCGCGGAGGATCGTGTCGTGCCCGACCTCGCATATAGCCTTGTCGCGCCCGCGACTCTGCGTGTCGCGTGCGCGGCGGGCCAGGAACGACTGGTGGTCGGGATCAATCCGATTCCGTTTCGTGATGGACGCTACTGGCCAGAGAACGATGCAAGTGCCTACGGCAAGTATATCCGTACGCTCGGTCTGTTTGCCTTGTGGCTTCTCGGGCGAGGCCATAGGGTCTTCTTCTTTCCGACGCAGCTCCGCATGGATCCGTCCGCGATCGAGGACGTCAAGGCCGTCATCGCTCGGCTCGGGGACGGGTGCCGGGCCGCCGAGCCCCTCGAGCGTCCCATCCTCACGCACGAAGACTTGATGCGGCAGATTGCTGACGCCGATGTCATCGTCGCCAGCCGATTTCACGGCGTCCTACTTTCCTACCTCTTGGGCAAGCTGGCGCTGGGTGTCTCGTATCACTCGAAGACGGCAGAGCTCATGCGTGAGATGGGCCAGGCAGAGTTCTGCATCGACATCGAGGCTCTTGATCTGGCCGCTTTGTCGGAACGATTCGAGCGGCTGCGCGAGCGAGGTCCGAGTATTCGTCGGCGCACTGAGACAATCGTCACCGCACATCGCCGAGCGCTTGAGAATCAGTATGAGTTGGTGCTCGGGGCCGGCGCTTTGCGACACGCATCCACACCGGTCCAGTCCAATTCTCCCTCTTCAGGAATTGCGAGCGGAGCAGCGACATGAACACCGTCGTTTTTGATTCGTCTGTCGGTGACGACGCAATGCGTCGCGACCTTTACAACGGGCAGGTGTACGTCTTCGCGCCGCGCCCCAGCTCGGCGGAGTTCTGCGATTTCGCGCGCGGCATGATCGAGCGGGCGTTTGCGCCATACGACCCGCGTGACGCACAACATGTCTTGCCGGTCGAACAATTCGTTGCCATCCTCGCCGAGCTCAAGCCAAAGTTCATTCACCACCCGCGTTGCAAAGACCTGATCCAGGCCATGCTGGCTGACTGGCGCTGCGACCTCGGTGAGACGTACTTCGATGTCCCACGGCTGCGTAGCATGGCGGCGGGTGACTACCTGCGATCGGGTATTGCCTACGCGTTCCACCCGCATCGTGACACGTGGTACTCTGCGCCGCCTTGCCAGATCAATTGGTGGCTGCCGGTGTACCCCATCGCGTCCGACAGCACCATGGCGGTGCACCCGCGGTACTGGTCCGAGGCGGTTCCGAATGGCTCCCGCTGCTATAACTACGACGAGTGGAACCGCACGGGACGAAAAACCGCCGCGCAGCACGTGAAGACCGATACGCGTCCGCAGCCACGTCCCGAGATCCCGATTGATCCCGCAAGCGAACTTAGGTTGGTGTGCCCTGCCGGTGGCTGCATGCTTTTCTCTGCGGCACACCTTCATTCTACGGTCCCGAACACCTCGGGGCGCACGCGCTTCAGCATCGATTTTCGGACCGTCCATCGGGGCGACGTGCTGGCGGGACGCGGAGCCCCCAACGTCGACTCCGCCTGTACAGGGACAACGCTGAGGGACTACCTGCGGGGGACGGATCTCACTCCCTTCCCCGGCGACGTGGTTGCTCGCTTCGATGGGCCGCAATCTCAGGGCAGCGGAGCATCCGGTGCATCGCTGGTCCCCGGCGAGCCGAGCCGCGCCGTGCGTGCATGATCCGCAGTCACAGCCTCACTCGTTTGTGGCGGTTCGACCGAGTCGCCGCAGCGATGAGGCACGGCCGAGTTTTCACGATGCGCGGGCACAAAACAGCTCGGAAGTCTATCCCGGCCGATAGGCCGCATTGCCAAACACGGCGTTGCTCGCCCCGCCGCGCTACGCCGCGTCATGTCGCGGCGGCGGGCTCGCTGAGCGCCATGAAGTGTGCTCTTTTCAGAAACGGGGTCCTGTGCGTTCGCGACGTACCTGTCCCTGAGCTCTCGGCAGGCGCCGTTCTGGTGCGCGTCGGGGCAGCAGGGATCTGCGGCTCGGACTTGCACTATATGCCCCGCTGCCGCACGCCTCAACAAGCCCCGAGCGGACACGAGGCGTCGGGCATGGTCGTATCGGTCGCCGACGACGTGACCGTTGCGCGCCCCGGTGACCGGGTTGCGGTGGATCTCGTCGGGCTGAGCCGCGCATGCCTCGAGTGCTGGTTCTGTCGGCGGGGTCAGTACGTGCAGTGCGCCGCGCGGCGGCCAGGGTTCGGGGGGGCGTTCGCCGAGTACCTTTCGGTCCCCGCGACCGCATGCTTCCGCATCGACGACAGCATGTCTTGGGTTGAGGGAGCGCTGGTAGAGCCCCTCGCCGTTGCGCTGCACGCGGTCCGGCGCGCTGGGCTCGGTCGTTCGGACACGGCGGTGGTGCTCGGTGCCGGGGCCATCGGACTGTGCGTGATTGCCGCTGCGCGGGCCGTCAGTGCGCGCCCGATCATCGCAACCGCTCGGTATTCCCACCAAGCGGACATGGCGAGGGCGTTCGGGGCCGACATCGTTGTGCCCCCTGAGAACGACGACGCGTGGAGTCTGGCGGCGCAGCGCGCACACACCAACGGAGAGGATCATTATGTCCCCGCTGGCGGCAGTGCCCTCTTGGAAGCCGTCGTGGCGGCTACGGAGGGCCGGGGGACTGACGTCGTGTTCGAGACTATCGGGGGGCTGTCCGGTGCCGCGTTGCTACAAGCCGTGGCGCTGTGCCGTAAACAGGGTCGCATCGTCAGCATCGGGACGCCGAAGGAACCCGTGGCCGTTAACCTCCCCAGCATGCAGCGCCGTGAGCAATCGTTGATCCTGTCGCGGTGCTACGGCGTGACTAATGGTCAGCACGACTTCGAGCGAGCGATCCGTTGCATTGGCTCGGGACGCGCCCGAGTGGTCAAGCTTGTGACGCACCGTTTCCCCTTGGAGCAAGCGCGTGCCGCATTCCAAACGGCGGGTGAGAAGAGCAGCGGGGTCTTGAAGGTGCAGTTCGTGTTCCCGGTGTAGGCATCGCACCAGCACACAACCGATAGGGGCCAATCATGAAGGTCGTGCTATTCTGCGGCGGCTTGGGCATGCGACTGCGCGAGTACTCGGAGAGCATACCCAAGCCTATGGTCACGATCGGTTATCGTCCCTTGCTCTGGCATGTGATGAAATACTACGCCCATCACGGGCACAAGGATTTCATCCTCTGCCTGGGCTACAAGGGGGACACGATCAAGAACTACTTTCTGAATTACGACGAGTGCGTGTCGAACAACTTTGTGCTCGCCAAGGGCGGCAAGGAACTCCGGCTGCTGAGCAGCGACATCCAGGACTGGAACATCACCTTCGTAGACACCGGAATCAACTCCAACATCGGGCAGAGACTCAAGGCTGCGGAGCCCTATCTGGCGGGCGAGTCTGTGTTCCTGGCCAATTACAGCGACGGCCTCACCGATCTCTACCTGCCTGGTTACATCGACTGGTTCCTCGACACCGGACGGGTCGCCAGCTTCCTTTGCGTGCGGCCGACGCAGAGCTCCCACGTCGTGAAGCTCGAGTCCGATGTGGTGCGCGAGATCGAGCACATCAACCAGGCGGGCATCTGGATCAACGGCGGCTTCTTTATCCTCACGCGCGACATCTTCGATCAGCTGCACGCAGGGGAGGAGCTGGTCGAGCAGCCGTTCCACCGGCTCATCGCCGAGCGCCAGTTGGTCGGCCACCGCTACGACGGCTTCTGGGCGTGCATGGACACCTTCAAGGACAAGCAGCGGTTGGATGACCTCTACGCCCGCGGCGACGCGCCGTGGGAGGTGTGGAAGAGCCCGAGGCCGCAGGCAGTGAGCATCGCAAATGCGTAGGCTGCGCCTCAGCGCCCACCCCGGTTCCCCGCTCCAGCTGCTCTGTCTCGGCGCGCATTGCGACGACATCGAGATCGGTTGTGGCGCCACGCTGTTGCGGCTGCTTGGGGAAAGCGCCGATGTTCACGTCGGCTGGGTCGTGTTCAGCTCGACCGAGGAGCGGCGACGCGAGGCGCAGAGCAGTGCGGAGCAGTTCCTGGCTGGCGCGCGTTCGCGAACCATCCTGATCGAGGAATACCGCGACGGCTTCTTTCCCTATGACGCGGCGCGCATCAAGGAATCGTTCGAGCGACTCAAAGGCCGCTTCAACCCCGACATCGTCTTTACCCATCGCCGGCAGGATGCGCACCAGGACCATCGCACCATCTGTGAGCTCACCTGGAACACGTTCCGTGACCAGTTGATCCTCGAATACGAGATCCCGAAGTACGACGGGGACATGGGGCAGCCGAACGTGTACGTCGAGCTCGACGCGCCGCTCTGTGCCCACAAGATCCGGCTGATCCTGGAGAGCTTCGCTTCGCAGCGATCCAAACACTGGTTCGACGAGCAGCTGTTCTGGGGCCTTCTGCGGTTGCGCGGCATGGAATGCGGAGCCTCGAGCCGCTACGCGGAGGCCTTTTTCGGCAACAAGCTGGTGCTGTGAGTTACCGTTTCCCTGGAGGCAAAAGATGAGAGTCCTGGTCACGGGTCACAACGGCTATATCGGGTCGGTCATGGTCCCTGTCCTGTGCCGCGCCGGGCACGATGTGGTGGGGCTGGACAGCTACCTATTCGAGCAGTGCGGCTTCGGGGACGACGACGAGGCGGGTGTGCCGGCCATCCGAAAGGACGTGCGCGATGTCGAGCCGGAAGACTTCGAGGGCTTCGATGCGGTGATTCACCTGGCGGCCCTGTCAAACGACCCCCTGGGCAACCTGAACCCGGAGTGCACGTACGAGGTTAATCATGCGGGATCGCTGCGTGTTGGCCGCGCGGCGAAGCAGGCGGGGGTGCGACGGTTCGTTTTTGCTTCATCGTGCAGTTTGTACGGCATTGGCGGCGACGGTTTCCTGACGGAGCAGGCATCGTTCAACCCGATCACGCCATACGGGAGGTCGAAGGTCCTGGTCGAGAGGGACCTGGGACAGCTCGCCGATGACCGGTTCAGCCCGACCTACATGCGTAACGCGACCGCCTACGGCGTTTCGCCGCGGCTCCGCATGGACCTGGTCGTGAATAGCTTCGTGGCGCTGGCATGCACGGCCGGCCAGGTCCGCATCGAGAGCGACGGCACCCCCTGGCGGCCGCTTGTTCATGTTGAGGACATCTGCCGGGCGTTCGCCGCGGTGCTCGAGGCCCCCCTGGACCTGGTGCGCGACGAGGCGTTCAACGTCGGGAGGAGCGAGGAGAACTGTCAAATCCGTGACGTCGCCGAGATGGTCAGGCAGGTCGTGCCGGGGAGCGGGGTGAGCTACGCGGAGGGTGGCGGGCCCGATCCTCGCTGCTACCGTGTCGACTGCGGGAAGATCGCACGGGTGCTTCCCGCGTTCAAGCCGCAGTGGACGTTACGTCGTGGGATCGAGCAACTGCACGCGGCATACAAGCGATACGGGCTCACACTTGAGGACGCGGTCGGATCGCGATACTTCCGCATGAAGCACATCAGCCGGTTGCAGCGCGAGGGGCGGCTGGACGACCGCCAGCGTTGGAGGACCACGGTGAGAGACGCCGCTGCCGGTGTCCCGAAAGCTGCGCTGGAGACCGCGGTGACGCCCGGGTAGCGCCCACATCGCCCTCGCCCGGGTTCCGGGTGCGAACGAGCCTGCACGCGGGCCTCAGCGCTTCAGGCGGATCCTGTTACAACGATGAATCTCGCTCGCAATATTGGTACGACGCTTTTGGCGCGCATTGCCGTGCTCGGCATCGCGCTGGTTTCCTCCGTTGTGCTCGCCCGGCTGCTCGGCCCGGAGGCACGCGGTACCTTCGCGCTCGTGCTTATCCTTCCCGAATTTGCCATGACGTTCGGCCTGCTGGGCTTCGAGCAATCCAACGCGGTCTACGCAGGGATCGAGCCGAAGGCGCGCGCGGCACTGGTGTGGCAGTCTATCCTCGTTGCCACGGTGGCTGGCACGATCGTCGTCGGGGCCGGGGCGTCCTTTCTGGCGCTCGGGGCACCCGGCTTCGAGTCGCTCCTGCGCGCCCCGCTCTGGATGTACTTGGTCCCGCTCGCGGCCGTTCCGGCGCGGCTCGTCGCCCGGTTCTGGAGCGCACTCCTGCGTGGCATGAACCACATCGCCACCGTGAACCTCTTCGAAGTTGGGACAAAAGTATTGTCGCTCGTCCTGGTTGTGGCCTTCGTCGCCGGGTTGCGGTGGGGCGTCACGGGAGCCGTGTGGGCGGATTGGGTTTTCAATGTCGCGGCGGCGATGTCACTCGCCGCATTACTCCGATCAGCCGGGGCGTGGGGGCGTCCTGCGTTCGACTGGTGCCTGCTGCGCCGTACGGGGCGATACGCGCTTCCGGCGTACTGCAGCAGTTTTCTGTCCTACCTGAACTACCGGGTCGACGAGCTCCTCGTCGCGTTGCTGCTGCCGCCGGAACAACTCGGGTTTTACGTGATCGCAGTCGGCCTTGCGGAACGGATTTGGACTCCGACCGGCGCGGTCGCCATGGCACTGTTGCCTCATCTCGCAAACACGAAGCAGCGCGATCCGGCCCTAACGGCGGTGATCGCCCGCCATGTCATGCTCTGGACCGGGGCAGGCTGTCTTCTCGTGCTGGCGCTCGGGCGAATGGCTGTACGGCTCCTGTACTCGACCGCGTACGAGCCGGCGGTCGCGCCGTTGTGCTGGCTCCTGCCTGGTATTCTCACCCTGAGCGTCGCAAAAATCCTGGTGGCGGAGCTGAGCGCCCGAGAGAAGATCAACTACACGGTGTGGGTCGGTGCCGTCACCGTCGCGGTCAACATCGGCGGCAATCTGCTCCTGATCCCGCGCATGGGGATCTCGGGTGCCGCTTTGGCATCGACGGTGTCTTACTCCCTGCTTTCCCTGATGGTTAGTTGGTACTACGTCCGGGAGACGCGTGTGCCATGGACCCAGCTGGTGCCGCGCATGAGTGATGTGGAAGTCTACCTGAGGTTCATGGGGTGGAGAAGAGCGGAGCCGGCACCCGAGTCACTCGAGCGCGCACCGGTTCGCGCGTGATGAGGCGAAGGAGCGAGCGTGGGGCGTGAAATAGAGCTGGCGAACGGCCGACGATTGCACATCGGGCATATCGTCGATTGCTTTGGGGCGGGCGGGATCGCGACCGGGGTCCTGGGCCTGATCCGGGCCACGGATGGCGTCTTCGTGCACACCGTGGTTGCTCTGGTGGACGATGTCCGTCTGCTCGACCACGTGCCCGCCGGCGCGTCGGCTTGCGTGTTGAAGCCCGGGCCTACCAGGCTGGCGGGTTTCGTGACGCGGCTCGCGTGGCTGGCCTGCCGTCGCGGCTTCGATATTCTTCACTGCAACAATCACTTCGCCTGGCTGGACGCCGGAGTGGCCAGTCGCATCACCGGCCGCCCTTGCATCCAGACGTTCCACGGCGTGGAACGGCCGGTGGCCGAAGCGGCCGTTTTGTCGAGGCTGAAGTGCCGGGTTGCTGCTCGGCTCACGGCGGGGGTAACGGCAGTTTCCTCTGCCTCGCGCGCCATGGTGTGCGACCTTAGCGGCCTGCCTGCGAGCTCGGTCGAGGTCATCCCCAATGGTGTTGATCTCGCTCGGTTCCGCCCGAGTTCGAGCGAAAAGGCGGCACGGGCGGGCCTGCGCGAAGAGCTTGGGGTCGGCCCGTATGCCCCGCTGGTCGCTCACGTCGGCGGCCTGCGCCCCGTGAAGGACCAGGCGACCCTGCTGCGCGCCTGGAAGATTGCGCTGGGCTGCGGAATCCGTGAGGCGAGCGCGGTACTGCTCCTGTGCGGGGAAGGGCCGTGCGGCCCGGCGCTCAGGCAACTGGCCGCCGAGCTCGCAATCGGCGACACGGTACGGTTTCTGGGGCAGCGCCCGGACCTCAACCTGATCCTGCCCGCTTGCGACATCTTCGCGCTCAGCTCGATCAGCGAGGGGCTAAGCTACGCGGTGCTCGAAGCCATGGCGTGTGGTCTGCCGGTGGTTGCCACCCGTGTGGGGGGCAACCCGGAGTTGGTCGAGGATGGGGCGAGCGGCATGCTGGTGCCGGCGCGAGACCCGGCCGCGCTGGGGCACGCGCTCGCGTGGTTGCTGGCTCGTCCCGACGCACGGCGGGTCATGGCGCGACGCGGGCGCGAGATCGTCGAGCGGCATCATGATCTCGCGGTTGCGGCCGGGCGCTACGTGGAACTCTATCAGCGCATCGCGGATCGATCGCACGGCAGGGTTGCGGCACACGGAGTCTCCGGCGATCCGGTGAGCACGAGGGTAGATTGCGCATCCTCAGCGTAAGCACAGATTACCCGGGTCCGGATCAGCCGCGGCGCGGCCTCTTCGTCAAGCGCCGGCTCGCGGCACTCGCGGAACGGACCGACCTGACCGTTCTCCACCTGCGGCCGTGGTTTCCTGTGCTGCGCCCGGCCAGGTCCGGAGAAGCCGACGGCTCGGGTGAATGGCCGCCCGTGTTGCGGAAGAGAATGTTCTACTTGCCCGGCGTCTTGAAGGGATGGGACAGTTACTGGGTGGAGCGCGCGGTGGTGCCGAGCGCTTCGGCCCTGGATGCTGAAGGGCGGGTCGAGCTGATCGACGCTCATTTTGGGTACCCTGAGGGGGCGGGCTGCGTGCGCGCCGCGATTCGGCTCGATCGCCCCGTCTTTATCACCATGCGCGGGCTGGAGAGTCAGGTACTGGCGCACCACCGCCGCCGCGCGCAGCTCTTGTGGGCGCTGCGCTGTTGCACCGGCGTGATTTGCGTGGCGGACTCTCTGCGCGAGTTGGCGGTCCGCCACGGCGTGGCTCCCGACAAGATCCGGGTGATACCGAACGCGGTCGACCGAGACACGTTTCACGCCGATGACCGGGCGGAGTCCCGACGCGCCCTTGGCGTGGAACCGTCCTGCAGGCTGATCGTTTCGGTCGGTATGCTGGTGCACGGCAAGGGGCATCACCTGCTGCTCGAAGCGGTGGCCAAGCTATCGCGCAAGCAGCGCGATCTCCGGGTGGTGATCGTGGGCGGCCGCGCGCACGAGCCGAGTTACCCGGATCGGTTACGCAGAATGGCCGACGCGTTGGGAGTCGGGCCGCTGGTGCGCTTCGCCGGCTCGTTGCCGCCTGGCGACGTCGCGCGATGGCTCCGCGCGGCAGATTTGTTCGCGCTGGCGACGTATGACGAGGGATGCTGTAACGCGATCCTCGAAGCGATGGCCTGTGGTGTCCCGGTAGTGACCACGGCGGTGGGTGGGAACGCCGAGCTCGTTGATCCTCCGCTCCGGGGGCTGCTGGTCCCGCCGGGCAGCGGCGACGAGTTGGCCGATGTGATGGAGCAGGCGCTGGATCGGTCGTGGGATCGGCAGGCGATCGCCTCTTTCGGTTCTGATTACACCTGGGCGGACGTCGCTCGTCGCACCGAGGCTTTCTTTAGATCGGCCATGGCCGGTGTCCCTGGGGCCGGCAGCCATGACTCGGCGCCGGTGGGCAGCGGCGTCGCTCGCTAGGTCGAGTTTCACGAAATGTGCGGAATCGCTGGAATTGTGGGTCCGGATGCGTCGCCCGAAATCCTTGCGCGGATGATCGGCGCAGAGCAGCATCGCGGACCGGACGACCAGGGCATGGAGCTCCTGCCGTCCGGGATCGCGGGTACGCGGGTTGGTCTCGGGCACTGCCGGCTAGCCATTCTGGACCTGAGCCCCGCCGGTCATCAGCCCATGCAAGATCCGGCGAGCGGGCTCTGGACCGTGTTCAACGGCGAGATCTTCAACCACCTCGACTTGCGCCGGGAGCTCGGAGGCGAATACCGTTCGACGTGCGACACCGAGACGCTGCTCTGCGCGATCGACCGCTGGGGCACCGGGGCGATCGATCGGTTCCGGGGCATGTTCGCGTTCGCCGTTTGGGACGGCCGGCGTGGCGAGTTGCTGCTGTGCCGCGATCGCATGGGAATCAAGCCCCTGTACTACGCGGAGCTCGGCGGCAACCTGGTATTTGCCAGCGAGCTGCGCGCTGTTCTCGCCTCGGGGCTCTGCCCACGCAAGCTCGACAGCGAGGCGGTTCACACCTACCTGGCGTTCGGTGCCGTTCAGGAGCCGCGCACCATCGTCCGGGGCGTGCGCCTGCTCGAGGCCGGGCACTGGATGCGCGTCTCGGTGCAGACCGGGCGGCGCGAAAGCCGCCGTTACTGGTCCCCGCCGTTCCGTAGTGAGCCGCAGCCGACGTCGACAGCGAAGCTGATCGAGAATATCGGCGATCACGTGACCGACGCGGTGCGCTGCCGGCTGCTCAGCGATGTTCCGCTGGGCGCCTTTCTCTCGGGTGGCATTGATTCCAGCGCGGTGGTCGCGTGCATGGCCCGCGCCAAGCACCGCAAGATCCGCACGCTGACCCTGCACTTCGAAGAGCAGGGCTACGGCGAGGGGGCCTACGCCGAGCTGGTGGCGCGGCGGTACCAGACCGAGCACACGACCGAAAACGTGCGGGCTCAGGACCTGCTGGCGCGGTTCAACCCGGGGCTGGACGCCGCGGACCAGCCGAGCATCGACGGCATCAACACGTATTATGTCTGCGAAGTCGCCAAGCGGTCCGGTCTCACGGTGGCGCTTTGCGGGCACGGCGGGGACGAATTGTTCGGCGGCTACGACAACTTCCGACTACTCCCCCGCGTGCTCCGGTTCCGCATGATGCCCCGCATGGCTCGACACGCGCTGGCCGGCGCGACCCGGCGCTGGGCCCCCGCGCGGGTAGCGACGAGGAAGGCGGCGAGCCTGCTCGACACCGAACCGGACATCTACAACAGCTACGCCATCGCGCGATCGATCTTCCTGGACGACGCGCGCAGCCGCCTGCTGGACGACTCGGTGCCCGCGGTCCGGGCGGCCGACGTGATCCGCGCCGCGGTCCCGCCGGGCGAGCTGGCCGCGGACCCGGTCAACCAGGTGTCGCAGCTCGAGCTGAGTGTGTACATGCGCAACACGCTGCTGCGGGACACGGACGCCTGCAGCATGGCGCACGCTCTCGAGGTGCGCGTGCCGCTGCTCGACCACCGGCTGATCGAGTGTGTAGCCCCGTTGCACGGTCGGCTGAAGGTCGCCGGCCGCCCGCCGAAACGCCTCCTGGTGCGTGCCCTGGGGGACGCGCTGCCCCCCGAGGTGCATTTACGCCGCAAGCAGGGCTTCGTGATTCCGTACCAGCTCTGGATGCGTAATGAGCTGAGGCCGTGTATCGACGCTGTGCTTGGCGATGCCCGGCAGCTCCAGTCGATCGGTCTTCGCCCCGAGCGGGTAAAACGGGTGTGGGACCGGTTCCTGGGCGCGGACCGCAGCGTCAACATGCAGCACCCGCTCGCGCTGTACGCGCTCGCCCGCTGGTGCGCGCGGAACTCGGTCACCGCTTGAGCAGGCCCTGGGCGGCTCCGGGTTCGTTGCCCGCTTGCTGAATCGTCTTTTCCCACCCCGGTTCCTCGTAATTCGAGAGACCTCATGAAACTGCTGGCCGTCGCGGGCGCGCGCCCGAACTTTGTCAAGATCGCCCCGCTGATGCGCGAGATGCGCAGCCGCCGCGGCCTCGAGTCCGTGCTGGTCCACACCGGCCAGCACTATGACGAGCGGATGAGCCGCCTGTTTTTCGAGGAGCTCGATATCCCGCGGCCGGACGTCGATCTCGAGGTCGGCTCCGGTACGCACGCGGTGCAGACCGCGGAGATCATGAAACGGTTCGACCCGGTGTTGCGGCGCGAGAAGCCCGACGCCGTGCTGGTGGTCGGCGACGTGAACTCCACCATTGCCTGCGCGCTGACAGCGGCCAAGGAGGGCGTGCCGGTGGCCCACGTGGAGGCGGGGCTGCGCAGCTTCGATCGCACCATGCCCGAGGAAATCAACCGGGTGCTCACGGACAGGCTGTCGGACTGGCTGTTCGCAACGGAGCGCAGCGGTGCGGAGAATTTGCGGAGGGAGGGCATAGCCAGCGAACGGATTTTCTTGGTCGGCAACGTGATGATCGACACGCTACGTCGCCACCGCGAGCGTAGCGAGCAGTCGGCAATCCTCGAGACTGTCCGCGTGTCGAGCCGCGGCTATGCCGTGCTCACGCTGCACCGCCCGGGGACGGTCGATCAGCCGGAACTACTGGGGCCGGTGCTGACGGCCATTGCCGAGCTGTCCCGCGAACTACCGGTCATCTTCCCAGTGCATCCGCGTACGCGCCGCGTGCTCGAGAGCGGCGCCGGCGCCTGGCTCGCGTGCGGCGGCAGCGACATCCGCACCATCGAGCCGCTGGGCTACCTGGACTTCCTGAAGCTGCTCGCCCACGCCCGCCTCGTGCTCACGGACTCGGGCGGGATTCAGGAGGAAACCACGGTGCTCGGGGTACCCTGCCTCACGCTGCGCGAAAACACGGAACGGCCGGCGACCGTGGAAGAGGGCAGCAATGTGCTGGTGGGGCTGAGCGCAGAGCGGATCCTGTCGGAGTCGCGGCGCGTGCTTGGCGGGGCCTTCCGGCCCGGCCGCATCCCCGCGCTCTGGGACGGGCGCGCCGCAGTGCGCGTGGTCGACGCTTTGGTGGGCCGAACGCAGCGCTCCGCCTTCTCGGAAGCCCCGGCACGGGTCGGTATGCCCGACCATGCGGCAACGCAGCCGCTGGAGAACATTGTCGCGGAGCCGACGTGAGTTCAGCGCGATGTCAGTCCGGGAGCAAGCTCGCTTGAGCTTCTCGGAGACACTCGGTCAGCCGGTGGGCGAGGACCTGCACGTGCGGCGTCTTGAGCATCGTCATATGGTTGCCGGGCACGATGACGGTCTTGAGACTCTGTTGGGCCAGTGGACCCCAGCCCAAGTCTCGCCCATGGAGCCTCAGCAGCGGCCGGGCGCGGGCCCGAAACAGGGTGATCGGACCCGCGTACGGCCGCGGGCGATAGGCGCGCAGGGCCGCGTAATGAGCCGTGAGCAGGCGTTGAAAATGCTCGGGCATGCGATCCAGATCGAACAATTGTTCGATCTCTTGCGGGCGCGCCAGCGGTGTGGCGGCCTTGTGGCGGAACCGCCTGAACAGGGCGCGCAGCTTGAGCCGCAAACGCCGCGTCAGCTCGCCCGGTTCGGCGAGCAGGACGTCATCCACCACCCAGTGCGGAAGATTCCCGAAAAACTCGATCCAGTAAGAGAGGGTTCCGTAGCGCCGGTCGTAGCGGACCGACGGTGGGGTATGATCCATGATGGCGAGCAGGGCGACCCGCTCCCCTTGCTGCGTGAGCTGTTGGGCCATTTCGAAGGCCACGCTGCCGCCGAACGAGTACCCGCCGAGGAAGTACGGGCCATGCGGCTGAACATGCCGAACGTCTGTCGCATAGCGCCGCGCCATCGCCTCGACGTTCGCTTCCTCCTGGCCGGGCACGCTGCGGATGCCGATGAAGGGCTGCTCGGGCAGCATGTGACGAGCCAGCTCGGCGTAGCACATTACCGTGCCCCCGACCGGGTGCACGCAGAAGAACGGTGGTCGGGTTCCCAGCGGTTGCAGCCTGAGAATGCGCTCTTCTGCGGGCCCGTTCTGGGGCCGCGCGGCGATGACTTGAGCCAATCGTTCGATCGTCGGCGTCGCCAGCAGGCTCGACACGGCCAGTTTCAGCCCGAACCTTTTTTCGATCTCGACGACGACCTGGGCGGCGCAGAGGGAATCGCCCCCCGAGCGAAAGAAGTCGTCGCCGATACCGACTCGTTCGATGTCGAGGATGCGCGACCACATCTCCGCCAGAACCTGCTCGACCTGGTTCGTCGGGGCTCTGAACCCACTGTCATTTTGGCTCGAAGGCTGCATCGCGAACTCTGCCTGAACGTTCGAACCGGCGGCGCGCATAAGGCCACCTCGCAACGATCACGGCAGCTACGGGGTCCAGGGAGGGAAAGGGTGGGTTTGGGAGGCGCGTACGCCATACGACTCGTTCTAAGATACTTGGGATCTCCGCGTGCTTGCAACATGTTCTCCTTGCCGGTCGAGGTTCTGGAGCTGGGCTCAGTCCATGCAACATGTACGACGAGATCGACGTGATGATCGATGGGCTCGACAGGCTGGCGCGGCTGGTCTGACAACTCGGTACGGGGTCAGTTTGAGGAACGACCCCCCCTTGTCCCCCCCTTAGTAAGGGGGGGAAGGGGGGGCATCAGCCAAACTGACCCAGGACCGACGACTCTTGCGCGAAGGAGGCGGTAAGGCAGTGCGGGTACTCATCCTGGTGGCCCTGGTGGGTCTCTGGTTGGCCGGTGTCGGCGGCGTGGTGCACGCGTTCCGGAGGCGGGCGATGCACCTGTGGCTGGCCCCCTACCTCACGACCCGCAACCCGTTGCCGGATGCTGATTCGTGCGTGGATGTTTTCCTCTGCATCGCGGACCATTTTGAGCCGGCCTGGGGAGGCGCCAGCCGGGCTCGGCAGCGCGCGCGAGTCGAGCGCTGGATCGATTCTTACGGGGATCTTTTTGATCGTTTTCGGGACAGCAGCGGCCGTCCGCCCCGCCATACCTTCTTCTACCCCGG
>JBGPMX010000028.1:0-15367 GCA_041487215.1 Planctomycetia bacterium
GCGGGCGATCCGCGATCCGTGACGAGCCCCGTGCACTACGGGCTCATCGGAGCGGGTTCGGGTTCCGTTACGATCAACGCCGCGGTGTACGACGCCGCGACGCGCACGGTCTTGCTTCGGTTCGACGCGTTCGGCCCCGACCAGTACCGGCTCGAAGTGCGCGGCACGCTGCAGAGCGCGGCCGGGCTGCCGCTCGCCGCGCCGTACACGGAGCACTTCGTCGCCATCACCGACCTGAGCTCGCTGGCCGAGCTCCGATTCGTGCGTGCTCGATCCCATCGCGGCGACGGGACGGTGTCCTACGACGTGAGCGTCCGAAACACCAGCGCGCACGACCTGGTTGTGCCGCTGGTGCTGCGTCTGCTCCCCGGGACCGCGTTTCAGGGGGAACCGGTCGGCAATGCGGGGCGCCTGGCCGACGGCAGCTGGCTGGTGGACCTGAGCGACAGCCTGCCGGACGGCCTGCTCCGACCGGGTGAATCCACGGTCGGCCACACGCTCTTCATCTATGATCCGATCGGGCGACCGATCTCGTTCGACCCGAGCGTGGTGATCCTCCCCGCGCCCAACGCGGCCCCGGTGATCGACTCGCCGCCGCGCACGTCTGCCGCGGCGGGCCAGCCGTACGCGTACCCGATCCAGGCGCACGACCCGGACGGCGAATCACTCAGCTACCTGCTCTACCGGGCCCCCGCCGGGATGCGGGTGGACGTCGCCTCGGGCCTCGTCACCTGGTCGCCGTCGGCGTCCAGTCCCGCCGAGGCAGCCGTGCTGGTACAGGTGTACGATGCCCGTGGAGCGCACGCCACTCAGGAGTTCACCGTCCGTGTTGCCGGCGGCAATCGGCCGCCGATCCTCGAGCCCCTTCCCGGTGAGGTGGATGGGGAGGAAGGCCATCTGCTGGAGCTCGCCGTCGAGGCGAGTGACCCCGAGGGGGCCACGGTGGTGCTCTGGGCCGACCATCTCCCGCCGGGCGCCATCTTCGACGCCGAGCGTCAGCTGCTGCGCTGGGTTCCCGCCGCCGGCCTCGCGGGCACCTACGACGGCGTCCGCTTTGTCGCCAGCGATGGGCTTCAGACCGCCGCCGCCACAACCACGATTCGGATCTCCCCGTCCAACCTGCCGCCCAGCCTCCTGACGCCCGGGGATCGCACCGTTCGGGAGGGCGAGCCGCTGCGCCTCACGCTCGTCGCCCAGGATCCGGAGGGCAAGGGGCTGCGGTTCTCGAGCGATCTGCTGCCGCCCGGCTCGTTCCTCGATCCGAACACGGGCGTCTTCACGTGGACGCCGGCGTTCTTCCAGCACGGCCGCTTTGTCATCCCGTTCACCGTCTCGGACGGCACCCAGACGACGACGCAGAACGCGACGATCACGGTGCTGAACGTGAACGCCGCACCGGTCTTCCAGGGTGCGGGCCACTTCCAGGTCGCCGAAGGCCAGCTGCTTCAGTTCCGCGTGCTCGCGCTCGATCCCGACAACCCCGGCTTTACCCCCCCGGACCGCCTGGCGGACGGCAGCCTGACAGAGCCCGAGGGAGCGGCGGGTTCGGTCACGTACGCGGTCGACGGCCTGCCCGGTGGCGCTACGTTCGACCCGCAAACGCTGCTTCTCACATGGACGCCCCCCTTCGATACCGCCGGCGAACACGCTGTCACTTTCACTGCGACCGACGACGGGGATGGAACCGGCGTCGCACTCAGCACGCCCAACACCTTCGTGATCTCCGTGCTCAACACGAACCGGCCGCCGGTGATTACGCCGCTGGCGAACCAGACCGTGCGGCGCGGCGAGCTGCTCGAGGTGACGGTATCAGCTCCCGACCCGGATCAGGACCCGGTGTCACTCAGCGCCGGCGGTCTGCCGGGCTTCGGCCTCCCAGGCTTCGCGACGATCGAGGACCACGGCGACGGCACGGGCGTGCTCCGGCTTGCGCCCGCTGCGGGGGACCGCGGGAACTACGTGATCACGCTGCACGCCATCGATGCGCTCGGGGGCATCGCCGGGGACCAGACGTTCATTGTCACGGTGGATGCTCCGAACGACGCCCCCCGGCTTTCGTACACCGGAGATCGTGTCGCGGTGGTGGGGGAGCCGTTCGAGCTCACGATCCGCGCCAGCGACCCCGATCAGGACCCGCTGCATTGGGAGGCGGTCGGCCTGCCGCCGGAGGCCGTTCTCACGCCCGGCACCATCTACGGCACCGCGCGGCTCACCTGGACACCCACCGAAGGGGACCTCGGGGAGCACAGTGTAACCATCCGGGTGACCGACAGCGGACGCGGCAATCCGGCGCAGGCGCTGAGCGACTCCCAGACGATCCGGATCGTCGTGCACCGGACGAACACCGCGCCGGCGCTCGCGCCGGTTGGAACCATCATCGCGACTGAGGAAGACACGCTGCGGGTCCAGCTCGTCGGCTCGGACGCCGACGGCGATCCGCTGACCTACACGGCCGCCGGCCTGCCGCTCGGCGCCGTGTTCGATCCAGCCACGGGCCTCTTGACCTGGACACCGAATCTCTTCCAGGCGGGTAGTTACTCGGGCATCGTGCTGGGTGTGACCGACGGCAACCGGTCCGCAACCGAAACGGTCACGATCGTGGTCGGCAGGGCGTCCAAGCCGCCGCTGCTGGCGCCCATGGCCACCCAGTCGGTCTTCGAGAACTCTCCGCTGGTGTTCCGGCTCGTGGGGAGCGACCTGTACGGGGATGCGCTCACGTACCGGGTTCTCTCGGGCCTCCCGGCGGGTGCTCAGTTTGATGGCAGCAAGGGGGAGTTCCGCTGGGTGCCCGCGTTCGACCAGGCGGGCGACTACACGGTCAGATTCTCCGTCGAGGATCCGGGCGGCCTGAGCGACAGCCGCGACGTGCTGATCCGCGTTCTGGACGTCAACCGCCCGCCGCAGCTCACGGTGTTCGACCACACGGCCGTGCTCGGCCGTAACCTCGAATTCATGGTCTCCGCGACCGACCCGGATCCGGCGACGACGATCATTTATACGGCGAGCGAGCTGCCCGAGGGAGCGGTCTTCGACTCCGGCAGCGCAACGTTCCGCTGGACGCCGGGACCGGCCCAGGCGGGCGACTACGCGGTGACATTCACCGTCTCCGACGGCCTGGCGGCGGCGTCACGGACCGTGCTCGTGCGGGCGACGGCCGATCCCGAACCGCCGCGGGTGACGATCGAGCTCACGCCAAGCTTCCCCGCCGTGCCGGGCCAGTCGGTGCTGGTGCACGTCTCCGCCGCCAGTGTGGCCCCGATCTCCGAGCTGCGACTCCTGGTGGCCGGACAGCCGGTTGGTCTCGACGGGCAGGGCCGTGGCACGTACGTCGCATCCGCCACGGGGCGCGTGGCGGTCGCCGCGACCGCACTCGATCTGGATGGCCTCGTCGGCCAGGCCACCGCCTCCATTCGCGTGCGTGATCCGAACGACGCACTGCCGCCGCTGGTCGTGATCGAGGAGCAAACCGGCCCGGTGCGGCAGCCCACCGCACTCGTCGGCTCGGTCGGCGACAGTAATCTCGACGCGTGGGTGCTCGAGCGCGCGCGGTTCGGTTCCGATCTCTTCGTCCGCGTCGCCGCGGGCGTGGACCCGATCGACTCCGGCTCGCTCGCCACGATCGATCCGGGGGCGCTGGAGAACGGTTTCTACCGGTTCCGGCTCACCGCGTCCGACCTGGCGGGCCGGTCGACGTCGACGGAGTCGGTGGTCGAGGTGAACACGGCGAGCAAGTTGCCACAGTACCGGCGAACCGAGACGGACCTGACGGCGGACCTGGGTGGGGTGGCCGTGAGCCTGGTGCGGGCCTATGACTCACTCGCGGCGGATTGGCCCGGCTCGTTTGGCCTCGGCTGGCGTCTCGTGCCGTACGACGCGGCTGTGGAGACGAACGTGCCCGCCACGGGACAGGAGTCGCTCGGCACGTACAACCCGTTCCGCCTCGGGACACGTGTCTACCTGACGCTGCCCGATGGGAATCGTGTGGGGTTCACCTTCCAGCCCGAGGCGCACGTGCTGCCGGGCGCTAACTATTACACCGCGGCGTACGTCGCGGACCCCGGCGTGGGCTATCGCCTCGACTCCGCGGCCGCGCCGCTCACGCTCGCCGGCGGCCGGTTCTTCGACTTGAAGACCGCGCGGGCCTATAACCCGGCCAGCACCGCGCTGGACGACCCTGCGTACACGCTCACGGCGCCCGACGGAGTCGCGTACGACCTGGACAGCACCGGACACGTGGTCGAGGCAGTGAGGCCGGATGGGGTGCGGCTGCACTATAGCTCGAGTGGCATCTCGAGCTCGACCGGCGGCGTGCTCACGTTCGAGCACGACACGGCCGGGCGGATCGCGGCGGTGACGGCCCCGGACGGCAGACGGGTGGTGTACGCCTATGACGCCGCCGGTACTCTGGTCTCCGTGCGCAACCTGGGCGGCCCGGCCGTCCGCTACGGCTACTTAAACGATGGGCGGCTCGGCGTCGCGGCGCCATCCGCCGGCGGCGGCGACGTGATCCGCTACGAAGCCACGCCGACAGTTCTGCCCCTCACGGCGGACCTGGGGAACGCGCGCGATTACGTGGGCAGCACCTACACCGGCAGCCTTGCAGCCGGATCGGCCGATCGCTTCGCGCTTCGCGTGCTGCCGTCCGAGCTCCGCTCGACCACGCGCCGCGCGGTGTACGTCGGCGTGTCCGTGCGCGCGGCAACGGGGAGCACTCTGGAACCCGCGGCGCCGCAGATCGTCGGCCTGACGCCGCTCGAGGTGCGACACGAGGCAGGCCGTGCCTTTGCGCTCTACGCAGTCGAGAACGACTCGCTGCTGTTGCTCGAGCTCGCCGCAACGAATCCCGCTGCCGGCGGCGCGTACGAACTCGAAGTGTTCGTCGCCGGCGATGCCAACCGAGACGGCCGGGTGGATGGGCTCGACAGCGCGCTGGTGGTGGCCGCGCTCGGGTCGGTGGCCGGTGACCCCGCGTACGTGGCCGGAGCCGATGCGGATGGCGACGGGTCGGTGGCCGCGCGCGACGTCCAGCTCTTCGCCGCCAATCGCGGCTTTTCCGCGAACCGGCCGCCGCTGTTTGGCACCGGGGCAGTCGGCACACACATGGACTTGGCGGTCGAGATCGCACTCGGCCCGTTCGCCGAGGACCCGGACGGCGACCCGCTCCAGTTCCGCGTCGTCGCGTCCCAGCACGGATCGGTGCGGCTCCTGCCCGACGGCGGGTCTCTCGAGTTCACCCCGGAGCCCGGCTTCTCCGGGGCCGCGACGGTCACGATCATGGCCGACGACGGTTTCGGAGTCTCGGTTCCCGGCACACTCACGGTGAACGTGAGCGCGGCGCCGCTGGTCGAGCTCCATTTCGTCGCGCGTCGCCCCCGAGTCCAGGCCGGCACCTCACGAAGGGTAGGGCTGATCGGCGACTTCGCCGACGAACCCGGTGTCGCGCTGCCGCCTTCGTACCTGGCGTTCCAGACCACCGCACCCGGCGTCTTCTCGATGTCGCCGCGCGGCGTGCTGCACGGCATCGCGGACGGCACGGGGGTCCTCCTCGCGTCCAGCCATGGCATCCAGGCCGCCACGGCGGTCACCGTAGGGTTCCCCACCGCGCGGACAGATCAGCTGCTGTACATCGCGGGTCTCGGCGTCTACCCGCAGACGCTCGCGCTCGCGAACGGTTCGGGTACGCGGCAGATCAAGGTGAGCCTGCTCGAGCGGGACATGGCCGCCGCCACGGCCGGGACGCGCTACTTCGTGAGCAATCCGGCGGTGCTCGAAGTCACGGCCGACGGGTTGGTCATGGCGCGGGCGCCGGGGGTCGCGACAGTCACTGTCATCAACGGTCCGGCCGAGCAGGTGATCGCGGTCCGGGTCGAGACGCCGACGCCAGGCCCGGCATCGGTGGACGCCCGGGGCGGCATCGTTCTGGGCACAGACGGTTCGTGGGTTTCCGTACCGCCCGGAGCGCTCGACGCGGACACGACCGTGAGCATCAGCGCGCGGGCGGAGGCAGATCTGCCGCTGGCGATGCCGGCCGGGGTCCGTTTCGCCGGCGCCTTCCAGCTCGATCTGGGCAGCGATCCATTGCATTCCCCGGCGCAACTGGCGATCCGGGTGGCGCCCGACGTGCCGGTGGGGACCCAGATCTTTTTCCTCCGCGCGGGCACTCTTCCGGACGAGAACGGGATTGATCGCCCGATCTGGTTGTCCACGGAGAGCGGCGTCGTGGGAGCGGATGGCTTTGCACGCAGCACTTCGCCGCCGTTCGACGGGTTCCTGGACAACGGCACCTACGTCGGCGGCTGGGGCCCGAATTTAGGCACGCTCCAGATGAGCGGATTCGGTAGCCTGGGCGGAGCGCAGTTCATGTTCTCGGGCGGCATCGGCGCCATCTTCAACGGGGGCGTGGGGGTGATGCCGGTGGTCCGTGGACCCGGCCGCGTGAGCATTGTACGCATTCCATTTATCGGCTTGCCGACGAAGACCACGATCGACGTCGAGATCGAGCCGGGCAAGGTCAACCATTTCGAGCAGTTCTTCCATGATGCCCCGCCGCTGACGCCGGGCGGCAGCGAGCCCCCCCAGCTGACGTCGGCGCGTATCGAGATCACGGCGCAAGGGCCCGAGTTGGTGCTCGAGGGGGAGCGATTCCTCTTCAGTCCCCCGTCCGGGCCGCCGCTCGGGAGCCAGGTTCAGGATCTCCGGGTGGAGTTCCAGGACGCGCACGGGACGGTCACGATCGACGGGGCGGGCCACGTCAGCTTCACGGATCCGGCCGGAGTCACGGTGCACTGGGGTGATGTCGCGCCGCTGCGCCTCACCAATGCAGATAAGACGCTCCACGTCTCCGTTCCGCAGGTGATTGCCCTCGCCGCCGCGAAGATCTCCGTGGTCCGGCCGGGCTCTATTTTGCACCACGCGCCCGGCAGCACGGTCATCGGTTGGCAGACCATAGCGAGCCCGAGCAACACGGTACGAATCGACGCGAACGCGAGCTACATTTTTGGCGCCACCGGGAACCACGTGGTAGCGATTAACCCCGACCTGGGTCTCTCGGGCGAGGTGGTAGCGGTCATTCCGGTCGGCGATCCGAGCATCTTCGTGCAGGGGACCTGGTTCGTGGCACTCACCCCGGATGGGACGCGCGCGTACGTCACGCAGCGCTACACGGGGCGGATCGCCGTGGTGGACGCGGTGGGGCTGCAGGAGGTGGATGTGAATCCGTCCACGCCGGGGGTGGACGAGATCAAGCTGCCCAGCGGCGCCGCGCCCTATCACATCACGATCGACCGCGACGGCAAATACGCCTACGTGTCCGACGAGAACGCGGCGGTGGTCTATGTGATCAACGTGGACCCGGATTCACCGCATTACAACGACCTGGTCCGCACCGTGCCGCTCGACGCGGCGCTGGTTCCGCACGGCCTGCGCGGGCTGGCGCTCGACGCCGACAACAAGCGGCTCTACGTCGCCGCACCCAACATGGTTTATGAGGAGCCGCCCGCTCTGCCCAAGAGCCACATCCTGGTGATTGACACGGATCCGAAGGACGCGAGCTATCGCACCCAGGTCGGGACCATCGAGACCGATCAGGAGACGTACAACATCACGGCCACGAACGATCCGCGCGTGATGGCGTTCACCAATCGCAGCTCGGATCAGACGGGATTTGGGCTGGTGCGCGCACACGCCGACCGCCTGACGTGGGATGCCCCCACCTCTATCCCGTTGACACTGGGGTCCGTGGCCGACTACTTCGACTTCAACAATGCCGAGTCCATCACGTTCTCACCGAACTATGACTACGCCTTCGTCTCGGGCTTCAACAAGGGACAGCTCATTGTCCCGTCGCATAACCCGCTGGGTAGTCCCCACCCGGGCGGCGGGAATATCGGCGTCATCAAGGACCCGCTGGGTTCCAACCCTCGCCTCGTCGCCGCCACGCGGCCGATCCCGTTCGGTGCGCCGCACAACATGGTGATCTCGGACGACGGCACCATTCTGTACGTCGCTTTCCGAGGCCCGAGTGCCGTGTTCACGTTCAACGTCCCGGCCCTGTTGTCGACCGTGGAACACTACCTGACCACGAGCCCGGATACTCTCGAGAGAGTGCCGCTCGATGAGCTGAACCCGGCGATCGACGTGCAGGCCGACTACCGGCGATTCAGCGCAACCAGCTACGATGCTCTAGGCAATCCGATCCTGGAAAGGCTCGACGAGGCCGGCAATCCAGTCTTCCAGACCCACCTCGCTTTCGGGGTCCCCTGCCACGATCCGCTCGGCCGGCTGCCCGCGACCGACCCCTGTCACGGCGCGACGAACCCGAACGCGCCGATCGCCACGCCGCAGTTCCCTACCGGCCTGGCCATCCACACCATCGCCCATATCGAATTGATCGCGCCGCTCGGCACGAATCCGGACGGGCTGCCGCAGTTCCGCTGGAGGATCGACCCGGCCGCCGGCGCGGTGAGCCGCCTGTATGTGAGCGTCTTACCCGAGGGGGAAGGGTTGTTCCCGGACGACCTGGTGGATCCCACGACGGGCGCAGACCGGAATCCCAACCGGATCCTGAGCGGCGAAGCCGGTGTGGCGGCGACGCCCGGCGGGGGTGAATTCTTGTTCGACCTGCAGCCCGAACGGCAGCTGACCGCCGGGCAGATCTACTACTGGGGGGTCGAGGTCGAGCTGCCGGACGGGCGCACGGTGCGCCGATCGACGTCGTTCCGCACCGCGGCGGTGACGCTGCCAGGCTCGACCGACTTCAGCAGCGTGACCATTCTGACCCACGGCACCGAGCTGGGCGGTCCCACCGGGAACCCCGACCTGGAAGCTCCGCAGTCGTTTATCGACCTGGGGAGATTGATCACGCGCGCCGGTGGCGGCGGCACGCTCTTGGGCTACAAGCGCAGCACCGGCAAGTGGGAGGATCTTGGCACCGATCCCGGCGCCGGCGGCAGCGCCCTACCGGGCAAGCCGCTGGTGCTGGTGCTGGACTGGAACAAGGAATCCCAGATCGCGGACTCGGGGTTCGCCGAGGCGGCGGCGGACGCGCTGTTCGCGGCCATCGTGCAGCTGGATAAGGACATGGCGGGACGCGTGCTCGCCTCGCCGCTGCACTTCGTCGGCCACGGCCGAGGCGCCGTGGTGAACAGCGAGATCATCCAGCGGCTCGGCACGTACTTCCCGAGCGTGACCAAGATCCAGATGACAACGCTCGACGCCCAGGACCAGCCGCAGCCGTCGCGCAACCTGAACGACGCGCTCGGCCGACTCATGGAGCTCGACGCGTGCAGCGGGTCCACACTCAGCACCCTGAGCGGCCAGCTCGTCTCGGCCGGCTTGCAGACGCTGCTCGACGTCTCGCTCCTGCAAAACGCGGACGTGCAGTCCGTCTACTACGGCGACATGCGCGACCCGATCGTCCAGGTGTGGCAGAACGTCGCGTTCGCAGACAACTATTACCAGTCCAAGGGCAGCTCTCCGATCACCCTGACCCCGAATGGAAGCTCCATCAAGGGCGCCGCGATCAATCTGGCGCTCGACGGCCGAGCGGGGTTCAGCGAGGACGATTTCGCGAGCTGTGGGCTGGGCGGACCGCACGACCGCTTGCTCGGCTGGTACGCCGGCACGGTCGATGTCGGCGAGAGCGATTTCGGTGCGGACCCGCTGTTCCAGAAAGAGCGCATCTTCCGCACGCTGGACGACCAGGATTTCGAGAAGAAGTCGCCGCCGGTCATGTACAACGATCGGCCGTGGTACACCGCGCAGGAAGCGAACGGTGCTTTCACGTACGCCGATTCGTCCGCGCCGTGGGAGGGCATTGGCACGGGCTGGTTCTACAGTGAGCTGGGCGGCGGCGCCACGCTGCGGCCGGCGGGGTCGGGGTCGGTGGCGGTCTCCTACGACAACAGCCAGACCGACAACTACGAGAACGCCCGCTCGGTCCGAGCCGTTCCCACCGTGTTCAACGGCGATTTCCAGCTGGGCACGCTCTACGGACGAAGAGATGTTCTCGCGGGCCCCCAGCTCACCGAACGGACTGGCGAAGCGATCGTGCGGTTCCCCCCCTTCGAGGACGACCTGACGATCCCCGGCTGGTCCTACCACAACGGCGAGACGCTCGGCTCGAACGCGGTAAACAGTCCGGCCCAGCGCGTGGTGCCGACGCTCGAACGAGACCCGGTCACCGGCAATGTCTACGTGACCCTCGACGCATCCAGCGGCAAGCTGGTCCACAACTGGATGCTGATGCCGTCCAGCGGACCATTCATGATCGACCTGCGCGCCGGGTCATCGGATCTGAACGGCACGTTGACCGTTGTCGCGAACATGTCCTCGGGCGATGTGCCTCTCGGATCGATCAACCTTGCTGGCCTTGACTCCGTGGACTTCGAGACGGTGCTGCTCGACGTGCCGCACTCGATTGTGAAACAGGTAGGCTCCCTGACCCTGGTCTTCTCCGGGACCGGTACGCTGCACGTGGATGATCTTCGCTTTGATACGCCGGCGGACTGTGATGCCGAATGTGAGGACCCGTCGCCGGACTTCTTGAACGGGGAATTCGACACCATCGTCAACGGCCAGGCGGTGGAGTGGCACATCCGCAAGCTCTCCACGAGCTCGCCCTCGCCGAGTCCGTTCGCCCCCACCTCCTTCGGACCTACGAATCTGACCGCCCCGGCGCCGGCATCGGATGAGCCCGAGATCGAACCGGTCGATGAAGGGGACGAACTGGTGGAAAGCAGCGCGCTGGAGGGGACGACCGGTCCCGATAACGCCGTGCGTGTGGCGGACGGCGAAGCCCTGGAACACGAGCCGTTTCCGATGCCCGATGAGGGGGCGCTGAGCTTTGACGTGCAGACCGACAGTCCTACAAAGGTGCGGGTTGAGATCGATACGGACGAGGATGGCGACGGCGTCCCCGAGAAGCGTTTCGTCAAGGACATCGACATCGGAGAACCGGCGACTGGCACCTCCGAGAAGAGAATGGAGACGGTGGTCGTCGACGGTATCCCGGACGATCTGCGCGGCGAGTCGGTGACCCTGTCCATCGGAACGACCGGTGGATCGGCAGGTTCTTCGAGCATCCTGCTGGACAACATGTCCTTTGGAAGCGGTCCGCTTCGGTTCGGCGTGCCGGACAACGCGAAGGATAGCATCTTTGGCCCGAGCAGCCGCAAGCAGCTCATCGAGCGCCCGCAGTACGCCCTTTCCTACAACGACGAAAACCGGACGGCAAACTATGCCGCGTGGGTGTTGAACAAGAGCAAAATCGGCAGCCTGCCACGGCCCGACAGCTTCCGCACGGACGTGTCGCTGCTGGACCACGGATTCACCCTGGTCCCCGGCAGCAAGAAGGATCACACGTTCCAGGGCTACGCCCGCGGGCACCTGGCACCGGACAAGGACTTTAGCGCCGATGCGGCCGACCAGGACGCGACGTACCTGATGAGCAATATGGTGCCGCAAGATTCGCGCAACAACAGCGTCGACTGGCTGGCGCTGGAAAAATTCACGCGCAACCTGGCCCTGAACCAGAACAAGGAATTGATCGTCTTCGCGGGCGGGTACGGCACCGAGGGGAAGGCGCAGCAAAACGGAGGCGACCTCAATGTCACGACGCCCGGCGGCGGCACGATCGTCGTGTCCCCACGCGGCGACGTCAACGTCCCGGAGCACATGTGGAAGGTGATCATGATCCTCGATCGCCGCGGCGCCGGCATCAAGGACATCACCACGAACACCCAGATCATCGCGGTCGATTTCCCGAACGACACGCCGCCGCGGCCGGATCCCAGCAAGCCCGCCTGGGCGCAAGCGCCCAACCTCACCTGCGTCGCCGTACTCGAGGAGCGCCTGGGTTACAACTTCTTCTCCAAGATCCCCGAACCGATCCAGAGCACCATCGAAAGCCGCATCTACGCGGGCCCGTTTACGATCGGCGATGATACGAAGCCGGACCCGGACGAAACGGACTTGGGAATCAGTTCCACGTCGACCGGGGCGGCCTCGCCTCGCATTCCGGGAAGCTGCGGCGGTGTTCCGGCGCCATCTCCGTTCGCCCCGGCCTTTTCTGGCCAGAATGCGGCGGCGGGTTTTGGCGCGCAAGAAATCGCCGCGGCCAGCGTGACGACTTCGGCGGAACCGCCCGCTCCGAGCGAGACGGGCAAAGCCTCGAGTCCGCTTTCGCCTCAGCAGGATAAGAACGCCGCGCCGGCGCCGACGTCACCGGCGCCGGCGTCTCCCCTATTGCCGCTCGGCCCGGCATCCAGTTCGGACATTCGCTTCTCGTTCAGTCGGCTCACCGTCTCGGCGGCCTTCGATGACCTCGGGAGTGGAGCGGAGCACCGCTTTGGAACGTACCTGGCCGGGATTTCGCTCGTGAACACATTCACGATCAACGGCGCGGCGACCAATGTGGATCGCATGTTCTACCGCGTCGACCGGACCGGACCCTGGGTGCCGATCGGACACGACGCGAGCAGCGGTGCCTGGCAGTTCACTTACGACGTGGGGACGCTCGCCGCCGGCCAGCACGCTTTGAGCGTGGCGGCGTTCGACCCGTCGGATGTCTGGGTCGGGCAGGCGCTCGGCACGATTGTGGTCAAGGACGGCATCGACCTGGTGGTCGAGACCTATGCCGGTCCGAAATTCGGTTGGACCAATGACGTCCGCTTCTTGCAGGGGGTCCCCACCGGGAATCTTGCGTTCCGCGCGGTGATCACCGACCTGCCGCTGCCCCACGTCTATGGCAACAAGCTGGTGCTTCACATCGGTAGCGCGGCCACCATCCCGCTCACCGGTGCGACCACGCCCTTCAAGCTCGACCCGAGCGTCCTGCCGGACTTCACGCCCATGGTGGTGACCGCCTCGGCCAGCAGCCAGCCGCTAAGCGACGAGGAAACGCTCCGCGTCATCCCGGTCCCTTCGTGGCTCGACGACAAGTCCGCCACGGGATCACAGAAGTACAACCCGGCGACATACCGTTACGAGATCCAGGCAATCGTGCCCGGCTTCCTCCAGCGCAGCTTCACCGAAGCGGATTTCAAGATGATGTTCCCGAACCTGGTGGGCGTCTACGACACGCTGAAAAAGTATGTGGGTGTCGATGTAACGAGCGCGCTTCACCTGGGCGCGGTGGTGACAGTGCAAGCGCCGCTCGCGATCGGGGGTAGGGTCGAATTGGTGCCGCATGACCTCGTCGCGCAGATCAAGCTGCTCGGCAAGCAGTTCCTCGACAAGCGCGTGCCGCTCCAGACCAAAGACTTCTCGGTCTCCGGATACCTGGACGCAATGACGTTCATTCCGAACGGGCTCAAGCTCGCGTTCCGCAACATCGATCTGCTCCAGTACATTCCGCCCGAATTCCGCAAGGTGGCCTTCAGCCTGACCGTTCCGGTGGAGGGCAAGCACGGAGAGGTGACCGTGGGTGGGACGAAAATAGAGGGGGACATCGGCGGCCTTATCAAAGGTGATGTTCAGGCGTCCCTCAAGAAACTCAAGCTTGACCTGGGCCTTGGATTTCAGGTGCAGGGCGGACAGATCACCGTGTTCCAGGACGACACGTTCATCTCTCTGGGGACCACGATCGATGCCCGATTGCTCATCGCCGGCTTTGTCGGCGGCGATCTCACGGTAGGCGATCCGGACTTTAAGAAGAGTCTGCTAGACGGCAGCGTAACTATTGGAGCGGACGTGGCGGCCCGGTTCGACGCGACGCTCGAGCCTCACTTTGGCGCCACTATTCCGATCAGCAAGCCCAGCGAAGCCACGTTCACCGGGTCGCTCGCCGATTCCGCCGGACGACTCGCCGTCTGTTACGGCTTCTTCGCCAAAGCCGATCTCACGGTCTTCGACTTCGGCATCAAGGGCAAAACCGAACTGGGACCGTATGACCTGCCGGGCAGCCCGTACGTGATCTACGGCGATCCGAGCGGTAGTCCTAGTAAGGTCGACCAAAAGCTGAGAAGTCGCGGCTTTTCTGTGCCTGACTGCAACGTCATCCTGCCGCCTGACAGCATCGGACGCGGCGCGACCGTGGCTCCTCCGGGCTCTGGCTCGCCGCAGGCCAATCTTGGCGCCGGCGCCGTGACGGACATTACTCTGGCGGATCGGTCGGGGTTTGTAACGGCGGCCGCTGCGAGCAGCATGACTGGGTCCGGTGACCATGGTGGGTCCGCTCCTCTTGCGCAAGCGACTTCGTCTGCGCCCTTGCCGATGGCTTCCGTCGCCCCGTTGGTCGGTCCAGCCCCAATTGTGAACGGCGGGTTCGATGATGTGACCGGCGACGGCACGCCGGCGGGCTGGACTGCGCGCGGAGCGGCGTCGGTGCTGGATGGTCGCGCGGTCCTGCGCGAAGACCCCGAAGTGTTCACGGGCATCGCGCAGACCTTCGTCGTGCCCCAGGGGGCCACGGCGTTCGAGTTCACGATCAACGCCACAAGTTTCCAGGATAACGGCGCCGGCGCCCCGCCGGATGCGTTCGAGGCCGCACTGCTCGGCTCGAACAACGTCTCGCTCGTGCCCACCGTTGCCGAGCTGTCCGGCACCGACGCGTTCCTCAACCTCCAGGGGACCGGCGAGCTCTTTGCCGGGTCCACCGTGCAAGTCACGGGCGCCGGGGGGGCCGGCCCGCTTGTCTTTCCGCTGCGCGTCCACGTCGGCCTGAGCGGCGTGCCGGCGGGCACCCAGGCGACGCTGTTCTTCGACCTGCTGGGATTCAACCCGGCCACGAGCTCGATCAGCCTGGACGACGTTGTCATCGTCACCCTCGCGCCGCCGCCCGTCGCCGTCGCGCTCGACCCGGCCAGCGACTCCGGCGTTGCCGGCGATGACCTCACCGGCTTCTCGATCGTCCGCCTGGTCGGCACTACGGAACCCGCGATCGCAGTGGAGCTGGATATCGACGGAGATGGGTTCGATGATGGGAGCACCGTGTCCGATGGCGCGGGCGGGTTCGCCTTTGACAATGTAGCCCTGTCGGAGGGCGCCAACCCGGTCCGGGTCCGTGCCACCAACGCCGGCGGATCCACCGAGGCAACCCGCACCATCACGGTCGATTCGCAGCCGCCGGCGATCTCGCTGGCGGGTCTATTCGTTGAGGCGACCAGCGCGGCGGGTGCCACGGTCAGCTATAACTCGCCGACCGTCGCGGACAATCTCGACCCGAATCCGACTCTCGTCTGCCTGCCCGGGCCCGGAACCGCCTTCCCGATCGGCGGCACGGCCGTCCTTTGCACGGCCAGCGATGCCGCGGGCAATTCGAGTTCCGCCCCACTCCCGATCACGGTGCGCGACACCACCGCACCGATGATCCCGAGCGTGCCCGCCGACCAGGTGCTCGAGGCAACGAGCGGCGACGGGGCGGTCGGCA
>JBGPMX010000029.1:0-15324 GCA_041487215.1 Planctomycetia bacterium
ATTCTCCGCCGGGCGCGGCGGTGGATTCGTCGGCGGCGGTCTGCCGCGTCCGGCGCTCGCGTCGGCGGCGGTTGACCGACGCCGCGATGCGCTCCACCCGTCGCTGGATCGCGGCGCCGCGCCGCGCCAGCTCGGCCTCGTCCGTTCCCGTCAGTTCGGCCAGCGCCCGCCACATGGCCGCGACCTCGCCGCGGACATCCTGCTTTGCGGCTTCGACCCGCGCCGGATCGCGCGCCTGGCGGCGTGACAGCCGCGCCAGCGCCTGGGTTGTCAGCCATCCGTCATCGAGTGGTCGTTCCAGGTAGCGGTAGTGGACCGCGAGGTCCGCGTCGCAGCGATCGACGGCCAGCTCGCTGCCGTCCGCCGCCAGGATGCGGCCGCGCGGGGCGGGGATGGGGCGCACGCGCAGCGCCGTGTCGCGCAGCGTGACCCGGTAGAACGGGCCCAGCGCCATGCCGAGGTAGCAGGCGCGCGCCCAGATTACGGCGAGCGCCGAGCAGCAGACGAAGCCCAGGATGCGTGTGCGGTTCGCGAGCATGGCGTCCGGGAAGAATGACGGGGGCTCTGAGCCTGCCACCCCGCCGACAAGCGTGCAGGGCCCGAACCAAAGCGGTGTCCAGCCACCGCACTCGAGAGATCCTTCGCTGCGCTCGTGCCTCGCTCCACTCAGGATGACACGCTGCGCTTCGTTCCTCGCTCCGCTCAGGGTGACAGGATAGCGCTCGTCCGGCCGTCCGCTCAGGAGCACAAGATGCGCTCTCGCTGGGGTCGGGATGACAGCGGGTCGCGGGGCGGCGTCACGCGGCCCGCGTGGGCTCGAGCATCGCGTGCCAGGCGTCGAGGTGGTCCAGGCAGATGCCCAGGCCGCGCGCCACGCAGAACGCCGGCTCGTCGCTCACGCGGACCGGCATGCCGGTGGCCTGGGCGAGCCGCCGATCGAGCCCGCGCAGCGCCGCCGTGCCGCCGGCGAGCACCGCGCCGTTTTGCATCAGATCCGCGCAAAGCTCGGGGTGGCAGCGCTCGAGCGTTCGCTGCACGGCCTCGACGATCATCTGCACGGGCCCCTCGAGCGACTCGCGCACGGCCTCGCTGGTCAGCACCGCCTTGCGCGGCAGCCCCGTGGTCACGTCCCCGCCGCGCACCTCGATCTGCAGCTCCGCGTCGAGCGGTGCGGCGCTGCCGATCTCGATTTTGAGCCGCTCCGCCATCTGTGCGCCGATGCGCAGCCCCTCGCGGCGCCGCAGGTAGTCGGCGATCGCCCGGTCCATGGCGTCGCCCGCGACGCGGAGCGATTCCGTGACCGCGAGGTCTCCCAGGCAGAGCACGGCAATCTCGCTGGTGCCGCCACCGATATCGCAGACCATGCTGGCTACCGGCTCGGTGAGCGGCAGGCCGGCGCCGAGCGCCGCCGCCTTCGGCTTTGCCACCAGGCAGACCTGGCGGATGCCGACGCGTGCCAGCGTCGTGCGCACCGCCTGGCGTTCCACGGGCGTCATGCCGCAAGGCGCCGCGACCAGCGCGCGTGGCCGCGTCCAGCCGCCCCGCCGTGTGCGGGCCAGCAGCGCGCGGAGCATGGCGGACGCCACGCCGAAGTCCGCGATGGCCCCGGCATGGATCGGCCGGACGATCTGGATGGAGTCCGGCGTGCGGCCGTGCATGATGCGGGCCAGCTCGCCGACTGCCCGGCCGCCGTGCAGCACGCGTCCCGATCCTTGCTCGACGGCCACCAGCGACGGCTCACGCAGCACGATCCCCTCGCCCGCCACGCACACAATCGTGTGCGTCGTGCCGAGATCGATCCCGACATCAGGCGCGGAGATGGCTCGGAATGGAAAGAAGCGGGGTTTCATGCTGGTCGGTTCCGTCCAACCCGGCTCATGTGGATCGAGCCGAGCGTGGGACCGCGATTCCGTTCGCCGGTTTCCGGCACGTACGTCAGGCTTTCCAGCCTGACCCCGTGGCAGCTCAGACAGCAGTCAGGCTGGAAAGCCTGACGTACGCCGAGCCTGGCCACTCTTTTCTGTGTGCCGCGCTCCGCTCAACCAACCGAAAGCCTGGCCGGGCTCGAGCGCGCGACCACGACAGCGCTGGGTAGAGCGGCCGGCGCGGGCGTGGCCATGGCCGCCTCCGGCTTCACCTTCCAGTTATACCTGGCCATCTCAATGGCCAGCAGAATGCAGCCGAGCACGATCGCGCTCAGCGCGACCGCCAGCAAGGTCACGTAGATATCGTTCTTGGGTTTGGCAACCGCGACGCGCCTAGCGGCTAGCGGTGATCCGGCTCGCGACAAGGTCCCCCTCCTGAATCGTGGCTCGTCTGAACTGCGGAAGGATTTTGCCCACGGCGAAGTCCGGGTCGACCTGCGTCAGCTCGATCCGACCCACGTACTTGCTGTCCGGCTTGCGGCGGTAGATCTCGAGCTTGTGCCCCGCGCGCAGCCCGCTGTCCGAGCCGACCGAGATGCGCACGAACTTCCCGTCCGGATCGATTTCGGTCACTACCCCTTCGACCGGGGGCGGGTTCGCGATGAGCGCCGCCTGCTCGTCCTTGCTGATCTTGGGGATGCCGCGGCTGTCCAGGATGGCCTCGAGCTGAGCGACGCGTTGCTCGAGCTCCTTGCGGCGGGCCTCGGCGGTTTGGAACTGACCGGTGAGCTCGATCTTCGCCTGGGTGGCCTCGAACTCCTTCTTGACTGCGTCCTCGCGTGCCTCGCGCGCCTTCTTCAGCTGGTCGCGCAGCCCGTCGTCGGGCTTCAGCACCTCCTCGCGTCGGGAGGCCGCCTCCTCGAGTGCCAGCTTCGCCTGGTTCGCGTACTTGGCCTCCTCCACCTTGGCTTGCTCGTAGCGTGCCAGCAGATCGTTGTAGTTCTTCTGCTGGTTCTTCGCCTCGTTGATCGCCGTGTCGCGGTCCTTCTTGTGATTCTCGATCTCGGTGTTCAGGCCGCCGGTCAGCTCGCGCAACCGTTCATCGAGCGTGGCATTTTTCTTCTGAAGCTCGGCCAGCGTCGCCTTCTCGGTGTCGTACTTGGCCTTCCAGTTGGACCGAGTGGTGAAGACGGTGACGCCGAAGCCCATGAAGACGAGGGCGAACACGGTGATGAGAACGACCAGGATCTTGCCGACCAACGTCACCGCGATCTCCTTTCCGGCCGACCGGCCGAAAGTCGGTTCTGGGGATGGCTACGAGCAGCCGCGCTGGAGCTTCCCCGAGCCCCAGAACGCGGGGGTTTGCCTGACTTCTCGGTAACAGGTGGCGAATGACATCCGTGACGTGAGGTGGACTATTCTACGGTGACCGCAGATAGATTCGCAAACACATTTTGACCGGTTTGAGGGGGAGTGTCAATAAGAAGCGAACAGGAAGGATGGGTGGGGGAAGCGGTTGCGCCGATTGCGGAAAAACAAGTAAAAATCCGATCGCAGGTCTCTCGTGACACTCCGAAGCGCGGCGGCGAACCGCCGGTCTGGACCGCGAAAGAAAAGCACCGTCACCGCGCCAGGCGGTGACGGTGTATGGCATGCGGGGCCGAGTATGGGATGCAAGGCAGACGGTGCGTGGGCCAGCCCGACTCACTACTTCGGCGGCGGCACGTCGCGGGCGTCGCTGCCCGCAGAGGTCTTGTCCTGATCCGCCGGCTGGTCGCGCGCCGTTCGCTCGTCCAGGCGCCGACCCAGGTTGGCCTTCGCTGCCATCTGGTCGCGCAGCCGGCCCCCCATCTGGTCCTGAGGGGCGAGCTCGGCGAGCTTGTCCAGCTCGCGCACGGCGTCGGCCGGGTATCCGAGATAGCCGTAGTGGAAGCCGACCAGGAACCGCAGCGACGCGGAATCCGGCTGCTCCCTGACCTTGGCCTCCAGTACCCTGAGCTGATCGACGTAATCCTGCGTGTTGCTGTAGAGCTCGGTGTAGTTCTTGACCACCACGCCCCATTGCTCTTCGGGCAAGAGACGCATCGCCTGCTGGGTGGCGCCGGCGGCCTCGTCGTACTGCCCCCGTGCGAACAGGCCCTGCGCATACATCATCAGTAGCGTGCCGTTCGTTGGGTCGTCGAGCAGCGCGTGCCGCCAGCTGCGTGCCGCCTCGTCGTAGTTGCCCGCCTGGAACGCCTCCTCGCCGGCGCCGGCAAACTGGCTGCTGCGGGCGTCCGCCGCCGGTTCGGCAGCCGCGAGCAGCTCGCGCGGTTCCCCGCGCGCGTCCGGGCCGGCGGGCGCGGCCGGTCGGGCCACACCGTACGAAGCCGAGGATCTAGCATCCATCACCGCGGGCGGCTCTACGGCGCGCGGCGCGGCATCGGAATAAACCGGCGCGGCGCCGAGACCGCCCGCCCCCGAGCTGCCGCCGTACGCATAGGACGGCGCATTCACCACATATCCGTAGCCGGGCAGGTCATCGCAGTACGGATCGTATTCGTAGTACGGCCACGACGGCAGGAACGAACCGTAGCCGTACCCGGGGTAACCGTAACCAGGCCCGTAATTGCCGTAGAACTGCGCGCCGTACACCGCCGGCGCGTAGAACGGGTTGTAGAAGGGGTAGAAGGGACTGTAGTACGGATTGCCGAAGGCGAACAGAAAGGAGAACCGGTCGCGTTGCCGGAACCGGCCGAAGTCATCGCGGTGCCCGTCGAAACGGTGGTGATCCCAGTCGTGCTGATCTCCGTCGTGGTGGCCATCGAAGCGCTGCCTGTTCCCGTCGCGGCCGTCGGCCCCGCGGAAGCGATCGCGCTCGCTGGTGCGCGTGAGGCTTCGCACGGCGCCGTCCGAACGCACGCGCACCCGGTCCCCCGTGTCGTGGTTGTGCAGCGTGCGCGTATCGTGCCGGTGCAGGAACTGACCGGTCGCGTGATCGTGCACGGTGCCGTTGCCGTGGTCGTGCAGGTCGGCGCTGCGCAGCGCCCGCTCCGAGCCGAGCGGGGCACGGCTGGCGGCCGAGCGGGGTGTGGCAAGGCGACCGCTCTCCCTGCCCCGACGCTCCGAGCCGCCCCGCGCGATGTCGGCCGGTGCGGCGAGCGAGTTGCGCGGCGGCGCGATGTCGGAGAGAGACCGTGGCGGGTTGTGCGTGGCACGGGGCGCGCTGCGCACGGAGTCGCCGGCCAGGTCGCGGGCACGGACGGCTCGTGCGCTGTCACGCGGCACGCTGTTGCGCGGCGCGATGTCACGCGGCGCGCTCAGGTCGCGGGAACGCGACGAAACCAACGGCCGCTCGCCGGAGGCGTGCGAGCGGGCGGAAGAACTGGGGCTGGATCGGCCGATGCTCGGACCGTCGCTCCGGGCGGCGCCGCCGCCCATTCCGCGTGCAGAGGGCGCGCTGTGTCCGCCGGAAGAATGGGCCGAACTGTGGCCGGACGACGCGGCCCGGCCGCCCCCGCCGCCTCCGCCGTGGCCCCTGCCGCCGTGCCCCTTCTCGGCAACAACGTGTTCCGGCGCAGCGAGCAGGAGCGCGGTAAGAACGACTGCACCTCGCCACGACAGCGCGATGCGCATGGTATATCTCCTCGGATTCGCTGGCAAGCTTGGGGAATCACTCTACTATGAATCCGCGCCGCGGCAATTGCAAGACGCGTGGCGTGGGGGCTGGTTGACCGCGCGCAATTCGGGGGAGTAACATGACGGGTTGTCGAGGGACGAGGACTCGAGCCATCTCGGATCGCGATCGACCGGCGTGGCGGACGTGCGAGCATTGTGCGCCCCCGCCGTTCTCGGGTCAGATTCCAGTGCGAGGATACCGCATGAGCATCACCGTGGGCGTCGCGCGCGGCCGCGCGCTGTTGCTTCTGGGGGCTGTCTTCTGGCTTATGTTGGCGGGTACGCTCGGCGCACGCCGCGCCGGGGCGCAGGAGCCGGGCAAAGTCGCGGCCCCCGCCGCAGTGGCCGACGAACAAGTGAAGCCGGTCGAGCAGAAATCGCGCTTCGTGTGGTTCATCGAGTCGTCGGGCGTCATCGGCGCCGTCATCCTCCTGCTCTCGATGTACTTCATCGCCACGGTGGGCCGGTTGTTCTTCGAGCTGCGGCCGCAGGTCGCCATGCCCCCGCAGATCGTCAGCCAGTGCGAGGACCTGCTGCAGAAACGCGATTTCATGGGGATCTACAACCTGCTCAAGGCCGACAACTCGCACTTCAGCCGCATCCTGCTCACCGGCATCGCCGAACTGCCCAACGGGCTCGCCGAGGCGCGCGAGGCGATGGCGGGCGTGAACGAGGCGCTTACCGTCACGATGGAGAAAAAGATCAGCATGCTTGCCGTGCTCGGCACGCTGGGTCCCATGATCGGGCTGCTCGGCACGCTCAAGGGGATGATTGCCAGCTTCTCGGTCATCGCACTGTCGGATACCCAGCTCAAGGCGAGCGCGGTGGCCGGCGGTATCTCCGAGGCGCTGCTGCTCACGTTCGAGGGGGTGGCGCTCTCGGTCCCGGCGATTTATTTCTACGCCCTGTTCCGCAACCGTGTCTCAACGATCTCGGTGGACACGCTGGTCCGTTCCGACGAGTTCCTGCGCCACTTCGCGCACGCAACCCGCAAGAAGGCGGGCGGCCCCGCCACCGCCGTGGCCGGCGCACCGGCGAGCAGCTGATCCCGGCGGAACGACGTACGGCCGGACAGGTGCACCGCAGAGACGCAGAGAACGCCGAGCACACGGCCCAGCGTCTCTGCGTTGAGTTTGCAGGGGGAGTCATGACAGCATGTCCGCGATGTCCAACGAAAATGCCGAGCCCAACCTCACCCCCATCCTGGATATGGTGTTCCAGCTGATCACCTTTTTCATGCTGGTGATCAACTTCAAATCCGCCTCGATGGATCTCAGCCTCCGCTTGCCCGTGGTCGGCTCCGCTCGTCCCGTCGACACCAAGGGGCAGGAGGAACTGCTCATCCTGAACATCGATTCCGACGGGCACCTGAACGTGTACGGGCAACCGAAGGACATCGACAGCTACATCGCCGGCGAAGCGCAAGCGAGCTTGCTCGCGGCGCGGCGCGAGAACCCAGAGATCAAACCGGGGGACGAGCTGCCGACGACCGTGGTCGTCCGCGCCGACCGGGCGACGCCGTTCCACCTGCTGAACCGCGTGATCAAGGCGTGCCAGGACAACGGATTTCGCCGCTTCGCGCTCAAGGCGCTGAACCGGGCCGAGGGGACCTAGGCAGTCAGCAGTCGGCACTCGGCAGTCAGCAGTCAGCACTCGGCAGTCGGCAGTCATTCATAAGTCGTCCGTCTGTTTTGTCATCCTGAGCCGGCGAGGGACGAGCAGCGAAGGATCTGGGTTGGGTAGGTAATGGGCGTGTCATCCTGAGCAGAGCGAGCAACGAGCGGAGCAAAGGATCTCTATGCGACGCCGCCGCCGAATGAAGGACCAGGTCGAGCTGAACCTGGCCGCCATGCTGGACATGGCGTTCCAGCTGCTCACGTTTTTCATCCTCACGTTCAAGCCGGCCCCGGCAGAGGGGCAGATATCGCTGCGCCTGCCGCCGCCCCAGCCGGTGACGAACGTCAAGGCCGCCCAGGCGGCCGGCGCCGATACGACGAACACCAACCCGGTGGCCGGGCTGAACTCCCTGATCATCAGCGTCACCGCGAGCCCCGGCGGCGGCATCGAGTCGCTGGCGATCGGCGAAGGGCCGGTTGCCGGCCTGTCCGAACTGGACGCGCGGCTTCGCGCCGTGCTGGCCGATCCCGGCACGCCGTTCGATCAGGTAATCATCCAGGCGGCGTCCGGCCTGCGCTACGAAGAGCTGATGCGCGTGGTGGACATCTGCACGCGGCAGAAGCTGCCGGGCGGCGAAAAGCTGTCGAAGCTCAGTTTCGTCGAGCTGCCCGGTGAGGCGCCGGCCGGCGGATCGTAGGCGCTCACCGCCGAGCGACGGAGTTCGTCGTGCCCCGATGGCTCTCACGAGCGAAGGGATGCTGTGGATTCGCGCGGTTCGTTGCACGCTCTACCCAGTGGGTGCCATATGGGCCATTCTCCGAGACACCGGCCGCCGTCGATCTTCCGCGGCCGCGAGTTCTCCCGACTCCTCACCATGATCGCCATGCTGGTGGTCATGTTCATGATCATGGCTCGGGCCAAAGATCCGAACACCTGGCGCTGGCTGGCCGGCGATCCCGCGCAGCCGGCCGACGTCGACGCGGCCCCGGCCGTATCGGATGAGTCCGGCCCACCGAGCTTGTCTCTCTACCGGCAGGCGAACCAGGCCGCGGCGCCGGCGCCGCCGGGCCCGACCGATCGCGATCCCGAAGAGGCCGACGCAGCGCGTGAGGAGTTTCAGGCGATCACGGACGGCACGACCACGCTCCAGCCCGAAGAGATGCCCGCGTACTGGAGGCTGTTCCGGTGGGCCAATAACCAGTCGCTGGCCGAGCTGCGGCAGCGTGCGCGTCGAGACCTTTATTTCACGGATCTGGCGCAACTCCCGGACAAGCACCGCGGCGAACTGCTCCAGCTCCGGCTGCACCTGCGTCGCGTGCGGCACTACCCGGCGGACGACAACCCGGCCGGTGTGCGGGACGTGTACGAGGCGTGGGGACCTTCCCCTGAGTCGCAGGTCTGGCTCTACGAGGTGCTCTTCTCCGACTTGCCGCCCGGCATGCCGAGCGGCCCGGATGTGGTGGAGGAAGCGACCTTCTACGGGTACTTCCTGAAGCTCCAGGGCTATTTCGAGGCCGGCGCACCGCCGCGCGCGGCCCCGCTGCGCGCCCCGCTGCTCATCGGCCGCCTGGTCTGGCACCCCACGGACCTTCCGGTCGCGCAGGGATCCGCCTGGTTCTGGCCGACCGTCTGTGCCGGCGCCCTGGTGCTGCTGGCCATCGTCGTGCACTGGTTGCTCAGCTTCGCTTCGCCGCCGCGCGCGGTGGGAACGCCGAACGGAGCGAGCGAAGCGCCGATCGAAGGCTGGCTGGAGCAGGCGCAGGCCGACCCGGCGGACGCAGAGCCGTCATGGGAGAGCGGAGACGGGGGAGATGAAGCGCCGCCGCACAACGGGTTTGACGACACGCGTGAGCCGGACCGATAATCGTACGGTGAACCGCATGAATGCGGTGACTACGAACCACCGGATGGTGGGGCCTGATTTGTGGTCGTGATATGGGTGGCACACTCCTCGAAGCTTGGCGAAGGGCGTGCGAGAGTGTAGCAGCGTTTCTCCGAAACGCTGGAGTGCGGGTCTCAGAGAGACCCGCCTACACTGAAGCGGTTGCGAGGAACGACGGACCGACGCCGACGAGAAACATTCATGAGCAACGCCGAGAGTCCTCAGAAGACCGCGCCGCCGGGCAAGCTCGCACAGGCGATGGCCGCCGCCAAGACCTGGGCGCGGACCGAAGGCCGCTGGTGGGCCATCAGCATCGCTGCGCACATCGTGATGATCGCGCCGTGGGCCGTGCTCGCCATGCCGATCCCCCAGGCAGAAGGGCAGGCCCCCCTGTTCGAGGCCAAGATGGACACAGCGCTGCCCGAGCCGAACCTGACTCGGTTCGAGGTCGGTGAGACGATGATCGAGCCGACCGTGCTGAACACCGAGACGCTCAGGATGACCGAGGCGCCCGCCATCGAGCAGGCCGAGGAGATGAACGAGAACCCGAATGCGCCGTTCGAGCACGCCGGCGGGGGCATGGCCAACGCCAAGGTCCCGTCGCTCGGCGGGCTGGGCGGCTTCGACATCAAGGCGATCGGCACCGGACCGGCCGTGCGCGGACCCGGAGGCATCGGCACCGGCTCGGGAGCCGGCGGCGGGCCCGGCAGCGGCGGGCATGGCAGCGGGTTCGGCGGCCGCGGCGCCGGCGTGCGCAAGGCCATGGTCGGCGGATTCGGCGGCACCAAGCAGACGGAACGCGCGGTCGCCGCCGGCCTCAGCTGGCTTGCGCGGCATCAGAACCCCGACGGCAGCTGGAGCCTCGACCACTTCGACCGCAACTGCAAGGACGGCCACTGCACCGGGCTTGGGAACCTCAACTCCAACGCGGCCGCCACGGCGATGGCCCTGCTCCCGTTCCTGGCCTCCGGCCAGACCCACACCAGCAAGGGACCGTACCAGAAGACCATCGCCGGCGGCATCGACTGGTTCGTCAAGAACCAGAAACCGAGCGGCGATCTCTCCGCTGGCGGCGGCCAGATTATGTACACCCACGGCATCGCGGCCATCGTCATGTGCGAGTGCTACGGCCTGACCAAAGATCCGGTTGTCGGCAAATCGGCCCAGGCAGCCATCCGATTTATCGAGGCGGCGCAGAACGCCGAAGGGGGATGGCGCTACTCCCCCACCTCCAAGGACAGCGATACCTCCGTCTTCGGCTGGCAGCTCATGGCCATCAAGAGCGCCCAGATGGCAGGACTCGACGTGAAGCCGAAGACGTTCGACGGAGCACGCAACTGGCTGAAGCTCGCGTCCAAGGGGGAAAAGAATGGGCTGTTCTCCTACGAGGCCAAGGGCGGGCCGAGCCCCACCATGACGGCCGTCGGATTGCTCTGCAACCAGTACCTCGGTGCGAACCGCAGCGACCAGTCGATGATCGAGGGAATGAAGTACCTGATGGCGAATCTGCCCAACCAGGCGGGGCGCAACTGCTACTACTGGTATTACGCAACGCAGGTGCTGCACAACCTGACGGGCCCCGAGTGGGATACCTGGAACCGCCAGATGCGCCGTATCTTCATCGAGACCCAGGACAAGGAGAGCTGCCAGACGGGCAGCTGGGACCCGATGAAACCGACCAAGGACGCCTGGGCCGACTCCGGCGGCCGCATCATGACCACGAGCATCGCCGTGCTGACGCTCGAAGTCTATTACCGCTACCTGCCGCTCTACCAGCTGGACTCGGCCAGCGAGATGGCGGCGAACTGACCACCTGCCATGAAACTCCTCCGCACCCTGACCACCGTTTTTGTCGCGGCGCTTGCAGCGCTTTCCGCGCTGGCTTACGCCGAGGAACGCCACCTGGATTTCCTGAGGCGGCTTCAGGAGGAGGGCTATGGCGAGCTGGCCGTGGAGTACGTCGAGCAGCTCGAGAAGACACCGGACCTTCCGGACGACGTGCGCGAGGTGCTCGAGCTGGAGGCGGGCAACAGCCTGCGGGTCGCTGCGGACGAGGCGGCGAACTCGGAGATCGCCGACCAGCGTCTCGCCGACTCCCAGGCGCACCTGGACAAATTCCTCCAGGAGCACGCCGACCACCCGGCCGCGGTCGAGGCGCAGAACGCGCTGGGGGACATCGCGTCGCTGCGCGGCCAGCTCTTGATCCGCCAGGCGCGCACGAGCAGCGACAAGAAGAAGCAGGAGGAGCAGTACAAGAAGGCGCGGGCGGCGCTCGAGCAGGCCCGGCCGTGGTTCGCGAAGTCGGTCGAGGGTTATCAGGCGCGGCTGCGGCAGCTGGCCCCGGCGCCGGCGACCAAGAAAACGGCGGCCCCCAAAGGCGCCGTCCAGAAACAGCCGCGGCGTCCCACCACGCGAGGGCAGCGCGAGACGGCGGCAGAGCGTGAGGAGAACGAGGCCTTCTGGCTCGAAGCCCGGCTCAAGCTCGCCCTGGTCGATTACTACACCGCCCAGACCTATACGGCCCCGACCGACGCCGCGCGCAAGGCGGTGCTTCAGGAAGCAGCCAAAGGATTCGACAGCATCTATCAGCAGTACCGCACGACCGAGGTCGGTCTGTATTCCCACATGTGGCACGGCAAGACCGAGGACGACCTGGGGAATGCGCAGACCGCCCTGGACATCTACGACGAGGTTCTGGCCAACGCCCCGGACACCGGGCAGCCGCGTGCGCTGACCGGTCTCGAACCGCTGTTTGCGCAGGTCGAGCTCTTCCGGCTCACGATCCTGAAGGCGACGGGCAAGACCGGGGAGTTCGTGAACGAGGCATCCGAGTGGGTCCGGCTGAACGCCGCGTCACGCCGCACGCCGGGCTACCAGGGAATCGCGCTGGAGGTCGCGAAGGCTCAGATCGAGCAGGCTCAGCGGCTCTCGGGGGAGGATCGCCGCCGCACCTTCACCCTGGCCCTCCGCGCGCTAACGGAGATCAGCAAGCTGCGGGGCGAGTACCAGCAGGAGGCGTTCGTGCTGCGCCGCAAATACCAGCAAGAGGGAGGCGCACTGGCGTCGGACATCGCGTCGTTCGACGAAGGGTTGTCGCTGGGCGACTCCGCGGCCTCTGTGGGGGACTGGCCCGCCGCCGCCTCGGCGTACCAGAAGGCCATCGAGCTGGGGGACAAGGACGCGCAGCGCGTGGTCGCCACGCGCTACCGGCTGGCCCACGCGCTCGCTCTGGCGGGGAAGGTAACCGAGGCGGCCGATCTGGCCGACCAGATCGCGCGCAAGGACGCGGCCAGCTCCGTCGCGCCCGCCGCCGGCGCCCTGGCGGTCTCGGGCGCCCTGGCGCTCTACGCCGCGGCGCCGGACGATCAGAAGCAGGCGGCGCTCGATCGGCTCATCGCCAGCGCCGACTACGTTACGGGACGCTGGCCCAATCGGCCCGAGGCGGACGACGCCCGCATCGCGCTCGGCCAATCGCACGTCGTACGCGGCGACGTGGCGGGGGCCATCGACGTCTTCGAGAAGGTCAACCCGAAGTCGGAACGATACCCGCTCGCCCTGTTCTACGCCGGCCGCGCCTGCTGGGGCGCTTACCTCGCCGAGAAACAAAACTCCGACGCGTCGCGCGACGCAAACCGCATGGGCGAGTTGCGCGGCAAGGCCGAGCAGCGCTTGACCGCGAGCCTGGAGGCGCAGCGACGCGAGGCCAAGCCGAACGAGCCGCTGCCGCGCCAGCTGGGCGAGACCCAGCTCTTGCTCGCCGAGATGGCGCTCGAGCACGGCGACGCCGCGGCCGCCGTGCCGCTCCTCGAACCGCTCGTCCAGTTTGTCCAGGCGTCAAAACCTCAGACGCTCGACCTGGCCACGTTCCGCACACTGGTCGCCGCCCTCCGCGCCTATGTCGCCACCGGCGACCTGGCCAAGGCCACGGCCGTGCAGGCGCTCGTCGCCGAAATCGGCGGCGACACGCCGCAGGTCAATAGCGTGCTCCTGGAGTTGCCCCGCGCGGTCGAGAACCAACTCAAGGCCGCTCAGGCGGAGGCGACTTCCGCCGCAGAGGGCTCGGCCACCGAGGCGGCTCAAGCACGTGTTCAGCAGACCCAGGCCACGCTGGCCGGGCTGCTCGATCAGGTCGCCGGGCACCAGCAGCACTCGCTGGCCGCCATGGTCTACATCGGCGACGCGTACGCCCGGCTCGGGCTCAACGACAAGGCACGCCAGGTGTACCAAAGCATCTTGGCCCGTGCCGAGAATGAAAAAAACCAGCCCGAGACGGAGCGCCACTTCCTGCCCGCGCGCAGCGGCCCCGCCGCCATCACACGGGTGCGCGCCCAGGTCGTCGGCTTGCTTCGCCAGGAGGCAAACTACCAAGAGGCGATGGAACAAGTGACGACGCTAATCAGCGAGAACCCGCGCGCGCTCGAGCCACTCATGGAAAAGGGACGCATCCTCCAGGCGTGGGCGGAGAGTGAGCCGAAACACAGCGACGCAGCGGTCGCGCACTGGAGCAAGCTGCGCACGTTGCTGGCCGCGATGCAGAAGAAGCCGCCGGAGTACTACGAGGTGGTGTACAACCTGGCCGCCTGCTTGCTCGCCCAGTACAAGCAGTCACGCGACGCGTCCAAGCTCCAGCAGGCCGAGCAGTTGGTCAAAGCGACCCTGGTGCTCAGCCCGAACCTGAGCGGTCCGGACATGGTGGCCCGGTACAAGGCGTTGGCGGAAGAAGTGGCCAGGGCGCAGGGCCGCTGAACGGAAGGTCCCAGGGGGCGATGCAACGCGGGCGGTCCAAGGGTCACCGCTCACGACTTCGGAAGTCTAACCGGCCCCTCGCCGCCGGCTCATTCGCCGCCCGGCATGCGCCGCGGCGGCGTCTTCGGTTCCATCTCGATCGGCGCCTCCACATCGCTCAGGATCGCCCGCCCCGCTCCGTCCGCTCCCCAGCTCTGAACTCCGAACGTCGCGCCACATGTATCACAGTGCATCCAGAACTGCTCCCCCGTGTTCTGGATCTCTGCCGTGCCACACGGCCTGCCTTGACCATCCGTCTGGAATCGAAGTTCTCCGCGTACCACGAAATGCAGGTCCCCGAGCACGCAGTTCGGACAATTCATTGATCCATCCTTTGCTCAGTGGGTGACCGCGCCGAACGCCGGCACTCGGAGTGCGAGCGGCCGCGGCAAGCCGCGCCGTAATCCTCCGTGCACGAACTGATCACCGGGGCGCCACGACGAGCAGTCCCGGCGGAGCGAACGGAGACGGCCCTCCGTGCTCACTCCGCGTACCCTTCCTGAAGGCGCTCTTTGGACGACACAACCAACCGAACGGGTCTTCCACCCGTGAAATGCCGCACAAGCGCCAGTCAGGCAAACAGCTGCATGGCCGCCCGGCTGGACGAGTTTTCGGCGCCGGCAGGCGGGGCCCGCCCAGCGACGGGCGCTTAAACAACGATGCGTGCGCCGGTCCTGTCGGCACACGCACAAAGTCCTGCTCGGCATCCATCCGTCGACGACGAACGCAGCCCCGCGGCGAGATCATAAGAATCTTGGTGCGATCAAGTCAAGCGAGAGAGTCTGAAGGTACTGTGCCGAATTGGAGCCATCGATGCTGTAGCATCAAAAAACTGTCCGCGTGAATCGCCGAACGCCTGTCCCCCGTGCTCCAGCCAGTTCTGATGATTGGTCTTGTCGTGTTCTTCCCGTTCGTGTATCTCCCCGGAAACCCGCAGATCCCATCGGGGCGCGCTCCGGAAAGTTGGTCGAATCTGCTCGGCATCGCCAGCATGCTGCTCTGGATTATCACGGCATTCGCCGCTGCGCTGGGCGCCTGATTCAGTCCCCGAGCCCACGCGTCCGCCGCAGCTTCACGCCCGGGATGTTGTAGGCGCGAGGCGGGCGGCCGCAGAATCGCTAGGGAACGGACAGCTTCTCCACAGTCGCCACGCGCGCCCGGTCGATACACCACAAGGGACTGCTCTTCGCACGGAGGCGAGGCCATGGAGCAACGCGCAGCGATCTCGTTTCTTGCCGCGCTGCTCGTCTGCGCATCATCCCTGCCGGCACGCGGTGCGGGGGAAGATTCCCAGATCCGCTGGTCCTACGACTATGCCAGCGCGCTCCGCGAGGCGCGGGCAACCAACCGGCCTCTGTTGGTGCACGTCACCGCCACCTGGTGCCCGGCGTGCATGCGGCTGGAACGCACCACCTTCGTCGATCCGAAGGTGGTCGAGCTGGTCAACCAGCTTTTTGTGCCGCTGCACGTGGACGCCGACCGGTCGCCGCAGCTCGCCAAGCAGCTGGCGGTCGAGCG